>CANETG010000283.1 GCA_947440875.1 Bacteriovoracaceae bacterium | reverse complement strand
GTTTCAAAGCGACTTTCTGATTTATAAAATTGTGAATCTCTCACTGCATTTTACCAATGCTATGCTTCTCCTAAAGCTCACCGGATCCCAGCAGTATCGCTTAGGGTCCCTAGCAGTGGTCCTGCTCTTTGCTCTTCACCCTATGCAGGTAGAATCAGTCTGCTGGATCCTCCAGCTGGGAACCCTTGCTGCAACCACCTTGCTTATTTTGACCTATATGCTCTTCCAGCGTTTACGGACATCAAACTTTCCGATCGGATGGCCTTTCTTTGCGGGGATCTTCCTCTTTCTTCTTTCTCTGCTCTTCAAGGTGGTGGGAATCTTATTTCCCATTTTCGTGATTTTGTACGTGATAGCTCATCAGCGAGACTTAATTCGTAATCGTAACTTCCTTCTCTGGACCTCGCTACTTCTGGCCTGTTCCCTCTGGCGAGGAGTGGTGACACTGGGGGGTGTTGCCACCGTGAGCGCCGAGCAGGAATTGAGTCAGTTCTACTTTAAAGAGAAAGTTTCTATCGGGGACCTGATGACCACCATCACCGCCCAGGGCAGCCTTCAGGGACTCTCGGAGTCTCCGGCGGAAATCATCGAGGAAAACAAAAAGAAGGGTGAGGGCTCTTGGGCTTACCAGCTCTTCAAACGCTACCCTGGCCTAAAAACTGTAACCGGAAAATATAATCTTCTCAGTGGCTCCCTCCTCTCCTACTTTGCCATCTTTTTTGGCGTCAAAGACAATTTATTTTTTTATCCCAAGGATGATTTTTTTGATCCTCTCTTCCGAACGGTGAGCTCTCTGTGCCTGGTGGTAGTTCTCCTCATGCTGGTTTGGGCCTTCTGGCGTCGAAAACTCTCTGGTCCAGGGCTCTTGGCCCTGACCGTGTACCTTCCTGTGTCGGGCCTTTTCTACATCCCCTATATGAAATACTCCTACATCGCTGACCACTGGGCGTATGCGACCTCATTCTTTTTTTGCCTCATGATCTTCGAGTTTGCTTCCCGCCGGCAGCTGCTGGCCCAGGCCATCTTCTTGCTTCCCATGGGACTACTGACGCTGAAACTCTGCGACCAGACTCGCAGGTATGTCCCCTACTTCACCACCCAGCAGAAGCTCCTTACTTACACCGGTCAGCACAATCCCAAGCTGGGCTTCATCCAGCTCCTCTTGGCCGAGGACCACATCAAGCACAACCGCCCCCAAATGGCACTGGATGTTCTGTTGGCAATTAAGACTCCTTGGGGACTTGACTCGGAGAACCTTAAACTCTTTCTTTTCCAGAAGCTCGAACGTCACTCAGAGGCTGCCGATCTCCTAGTGGTTTTGATCCGTCGATGCCTAAATGAAGGTCGACAGGAGTTTTTGGGGATGTACATGAAGCTCCTCCTCACTCGCTATCCCACCCATCCCCAGGTTCAAGAAATTCTCCAAGACACCTATCGTTCGGTGCCCCAGGCAGCTCGCTAAAAATTGCGCCTAGGCCAAAGAGGATCCGGAGAGTGGGTCCGACTTTAATTCCTGAAACAGTTGTAAAAAATTTAAACATCCTCGAGCTCTCAGACCTCCTAAAACGCTCCTCAGTCGGGCATCAGGATTGCAAATTATTTAACGTTTACCAAAGCAATGATCGAAATTACGACATAAGCAATGCTCTGACTGAAGTTGAACTGACCGCCAAAGTGACTCCGGAGCTAAGAGAGGATTTATGAAACGCACACTTGCCCTGGGACTACTTTTATCATCTGTCCTCCACGCGATGCCTGAAAGGGAACTGAACACAAGAACCCAGGACAAGGTGATTCCTCTCCTTGGGTCACTCTCCTACGATGAACTCCGCGCAGAGCTTGGGAAAACGGATATCCCTGAGCTTGATTCCCTTTGGGAGTCCCGTTCCGATTACCGCTCAGTCGGATGCGATACCGCTGGAACCGGCTGCCAAATCGTCTCTCGCTTTGAAGGAAAAACAAATCTTAGTCCACTCGTCTTACTTCCAGGATTTACTGGCTACCGACGTCTCAATGTGGAGATGGCCTACGATCTTATTCAAAAAGGTTTTGGCCCTGTTTATATTCTCGACTTTCAAGGCTACGGGGAAACGATCGCCAATTCTCTTCCCTTGGGAGTGTTCGCCAAGAAGAATGGGAAGAAAGTAAATAAGGCACTCAGTGAAAAGTTTAAAGAAGAGGGATTCAGAAATCCCACTCTCCAAATGAACGTAAGAAAACTTCCCATCGGAGTTGCTCACATCAATAATATTTCGGAGCACATCCAAGACGTGAACTTCGTCATGGAAATTGCTACCAAAGAAAATACCGGAAAAAAAATCTTCATCAACGCTCACTCAACGGGCGCCATGTATCTCATGCTCGCCATGGGACAAAAATCAGAAAAGGCCCAATGGATGAAGTCCGTTTCAAGGATCACAATGGAGAGCCCATTCCTACGGGCGATGGGGACAGACACAATAATTCCAGTTCCGTACTCGTTTCCAATCTCTGAAACTCTGGTTCTCGCTCTCAAGCCGATCATGGGTCCCCTTACTCCAGTTTACGCCAAAAGCTCCGTTCCTGAATTCGTAGTGAAAGCGACGGGTTCGTTTGTTCCGGCAAATTCAATCAGTCATTCACACAACCGCATGTCGATCACGGATAATCTTCGCGTGTGGAGTGGATTCGAGACCGCCGGAGCTGATTGGAGCTGGGTCAAATCATCCATCGATACGCACTTCGATCTTCTCCTTCCGAATGCCAAATTTAAAAAACTCAACCGCGCGCTGAAAGGAATTCATCAAAACATTTCCCGTAATGGAATCCAGCTTATCTCAATAGCAACCGACAATGATACGATCGCAAATCCCAAGGGAACTTACCTTTTTTTAAAAAAACTGCGTGAGCAAGGGAAAGCGAACATCTTTGATTGCCGCTTTAAAACAGCGAGTCACGGACTCTATGTAGAAGCTGATAAATACCGTGATCCGTTCATGGAAGTGATTGCGGACGGCAAAACTGGTCTGGTGAAATCAGTTTACGGAAACGATGATTTGCACGAAGCACTTAATTGTTCGGCCCTTTAGGACCTTCGTTTTTCTTGCCGAGAAAACAAGGATGACCAAAGAGACACTTCTCGTTGATGGTTTTTGCCACTGACGGCGGAACCATCTTTTCCCAACCCGGCTCGTTTGAAGTAATCATGGTTAAGACTTTTGACGAATAAATATGGAGGAGATCCTTCTTATAATCGAGAACCGTGTGTACGTGCGAGCTCGCTTTGAGATGCTGATACAGATGATCATACTGCGGAGACACTTTGAGGTTCTCAAGTGTTTCTAGCTGACCCTCTTTAGACTTGTAAGGGTAAATATAAACTTTCACGTACGACCGAAAGAGCTGCCCAAGGGCAGAGAGAATTCCTCCTTCCACATTGGCGTATTCATCTGTAAAAATCTGCTGGAAGTTATAGATACCAAGAACGAGTCCAAGATGGGGAACATTCAAACGAGCAAAATAATTGGCGAGCTTATAGTACTGAGGATAGTTCGTAATAAGAGTTTTCTGTCCCAGAGTACAGAG
>CANETG010000282.1 GCA_947440875.1 Bacteriovoracaceae bacterium | reverse complement strand
TGAATAATACGGTGATCCCTCTTTTTCATATTTATCAAGAATCGGCTTTTTAAAATCGTGAAGTTCTTTTTCCGACATCTGTTTTTTACCAGCGTCTTGCTTCACCGTCGCAAGAACATTTGCTGCCTGCTCGCCACCCATGACTGAGATCCGAGAGTTGGGCCACATGAAAAGAAAGCGTGGTCCAAAAGCGCGCCCACACATTCCATAGTTTCCTGCTCCAAAAGAACCTCCAATCACGATCGTAAACTTCGGAACCTTCACAGTAGATACAGCGGTCACTAATTTCGCGCCATTTTTAGCAATCCCTTCATTCTCGTATTGTCTCCCGACCATGAAGCCGGTGATGTTCTGGAGGAAAACGAGCGGTATTTTTCTTTGCCCACATAGTTCGACGAAGTGGGCACCTTTCAGTGATGACTCCGAAAAAAGGATTCCGTTGTTCGCCACAATTCCGACCATGTATCCATGAATCTTGGCGAAGCCACAAACTAATGTTGTTCCGTATTTTTCTTTGAACTCATGAAATTCCGAACCATCAACCAGACGAGCGATAATTTCGCGAACATCGAACGGCTTCCTGGTATCCTGCGGAATTATTCCGTAGATATCTTCCAACGGATATAAAGGTGCCTTCACTTCTTCACGAATAAACTTACCGGGATGTTTCGAGCGATAATTCAATGTCTCTATGACATTCCTTGCTGTCTCAAGAGCTTCTTCTTCGTTTTCAGCGAAGTGATCCGCAACACCGGACTTAGAAGAATGAACTTCCGCTCCTCCGAGATCTTCTGCTGTCACTTCTTCGCCTGTTGCTGCTTTCACTAACGGCGGTCCGCCCAGGAAGATCGTTCCATTTCCTCTCACAATAATTGTTTCATCACTCATCGCCGGAACGTAAGCGCCACCTGCCGTACATGATCCACAAACAACTGCAATTTGCGGAATTCCCAGTGCAGACATATTCGCCTGATTATAAAAAATTCGTCCAAAATGTTCTTTATCCGGAAAGACTTCATCTTGTTTCGGAAGAAATGCTCCTCCCGAATCCACGAGATAAATGCACGGTAATTTATTTTCGAGAGCTATCTCTTGAGCACGAAGATGTTTTTTTACTGTCAGCGGAAAATACGTTCCACCTTTTACCGTGGCATCGTTGGCAACAAACAGACATTCAATTCCATGAACCAGACCAATTCCCGTCACCATTCCGGCACCTGGAACATCTTCTTCATAAACTTCAAGGCCCGCTAAAGTTGAAAGTTCAACAAAGGGAGATCCCTGATCCAAAATCCGTTCAATGCGCTCGCGTGGCAAAAGTTTTTTACGAGAGCGATGCTTTTTCACGGCCTCTTCACCGCCACCCATTTTCACCTGATCAATTTTTTTTCTGAGTTCCTGAGCAAGCCCCTTGTGAAACTCCACGTTCTTTAAAAATTCCGCTGAGCTTGAATCGATATGAGAGGCCAGAACGTGCATAATGAACCGCCAATTTAATAATAAAACTAATAATTTAGTCTAAACTGAAGGGAATGGTTGGACAATGATTTGGGCTTAGCGGTAGATCGACAGATTATTGTTGATAAGCCCATTTTGAAAGTATTGCAGATAGGCTTTGAGGATTAGATCCTGATTATTTACGGGAGTGGTCATCGTTCCGTTTTCCCAGTCGTATCGATAACTTTTCTGATCGCCATTTTTAGTGAGTTTTAGAACCTCATCCTTTGACACAAGCAGATAGTCCTGACTATCGGCAAAGTTCAAAGCAAAGCCCACATCTCCAGAAAGAATACTCACACCGGTCGCCGGCATTTCTTCAGCTCCCACTCCCGCAAAATCAAGAATCGTCTTAGGAATATCCGCATGTTGTGTCACTTTCTCAGTCACAAACCCATCCCACGACTGATCAGGAGAATAAAACATCAGCGGAACTCGATATTTACCGATTTGATTTTGAAACTTTTTGCTCTCAAGTTTAGAAGTATGATCCGCAGTGATGATGAAAACTGTGTTCGCAAACCACTTTTCATTCTTCGCACGATCAAAAAATTTCCTTAAACTATCATCTGCGTACCCAATACTTTCATGAATTTCCAAAGACCCTTTCGGAAATTTATTTTGAAGCTCTGTAGGTATTGAATAAGGCTGATGAGAGGTAAGCGAGAAAAATCCTGCCATAAATGGCTCTTTGGTACCGTTTAACTCATCGATAAAAAATTGAAAAAATGGTCCATCAAAAATTCCCCAGTGTCCGTCGAAATCTTTTCCTTGAGCATAGTCATTCCGCGAATAATATTTATCAAATCCATGAGCGAGCGTATACGACTCAAAACCCATTGTTCCTTTGGCGCCTCCATGGAAGAAGAGATTGGTGTACCCAGCATGCTTCATGAGCTTAGGCATACAGACAAAGTTATTTCCCTGGAAAACAGACTTACTGATGGGCTCATCAATAAATGAAGGCAATCCACAAAGTAATGATGGCAAAGCTTCGATCGATCTTCTGCCATTGGCGAGATGGTACGGATAATAAAGCGATTTTTCTTTCAACTCCTGAAGAAAAGGCATCAAACCTTTTTCCATGTACTCCAAAGAAAAACTTTCCATGATAATAAGAACGATATTTTTTTGACCGGAACTGGTCTTGGACGTGCGTAGGTCTCTCTTCTTTAAAAGAATTTCAATCGCTTCCTTATCATTTTTAAAATAAGAAATTTTACTGATTGATTTATTCTTGAGAGTTCGCAGAAAGTGATAGGGAGAATTCAAAACGAGATGACCCAGTTCATTTTCCCCTTGAGAAAATGCAGATTGAACGTTAATCGATTTATGTTGAAGCCCACCTCTGATACCAACAAAGGAAATGGCCGAAATGATGACTGACATCAACACATGAAAATAAACATTCGACTGGCCTGGGCCCAGTCGAAACAATTTTCTATCGATGTAATAAAGACAAACACAAAGAAGCATCGCTGCAATCGGCAGATACCAATAATTGAGAAAGATCTGCGGTAATTGCGCAACGATATCATCTGAAATAACAAAAAAATCAAAAGAGAGTCTCTTACCCATGAAATGGAAGAGTTCGTAATCATCCAAAGAAATAACGATCGCCACAAAATTCGAAAGCACAAAAAGGAATCTCTCAATCCCTTGGTAGATCCGGTTTCTCCAGGATAAAAAGCTCAAGAGAATCACTGGAGCATTCACGAGACAAATGGCGGCCACATCAAAGCGAATTCCCAGGACAAAACTCTGCAGAAGATCTTCCTGATGAAACTGTTTGTAGATATTGAGATGATAGAAATAGAACCCTATACGGATAAGGGAATAACAAACGAGCAAAAAGAAAAAGCGCTTAAGAAGTCGCGCATGGAAAGTACTTAAAATCATGTTCTCTTATTATTACTTACGGGCAAAAAAAAAGCCCAACCGAAGTTGAGCTTTTTAAAAATAGAGGGTGCATCTTGCTATTCTGACACCAAGTTCCCCTGGCACTACCTTCGCCGCAAGTGAGCTTGACTTCCAGGTTCGAGATGTTACTGGGTATTTCCTCACCGCTATCGA
>CANETG010000281.1 GCA_947440875.1 Bacteriovoracaceae bacterium | reverse complement strand
TTGGCGACCGAAGGTTGAAAATGGTATAAAAAATTTCAAATTTGATTCTTTAAGGAAGTTCTCATGACGATCCATTTTGTAGACCTCGATTCTCAATATCAATCGATCAAAGGTGAAGTTCAGAACGCCATCAATGGGATTTTGGAGACGAAAGATTTTATCCACGGCAAATCGGTGGAAAAATTCTCCAAGAACTTCGCTACTGCTCAGGGATCAAAATATTGCGTGGGTGCTGCTAACGGAACATCGGCGATTACAGTGGCTCTCAGAGCACTGAACGTTCAGCCGGGCGATGAAGTCATTACTGTCGCTAACTCATTCTTCGCAACTCCTGAAGCGATTGCTGAGGTTTACGCCAAGCCTGTGTTCGTTGACTGCGAAGCTGACACGTACTCCATCGACATCTCTCAGATCGAAAAGAAAATCACGAGTAATACTAAAGCAATTATTCCGGTTCATCTCTACGGTAACCCCGTTGATATGGATGCTTTGATGAAAGTCGCTAACAAGCATAACATTCCGGTGATCGAAGACTGTGCTCAGGCGCATCTCGCGAAGTGGAACGGAAAAGGTGCCGGAACTTTCGGAGCGATGGGAACCTTCAGTTTCTACCCAGGGAAAAACCTCGGTGCTTACGGCGATGCTGGAGCGATCACCGTTCAGGACGATAAATTGCACCAGCTGGTCGCTATGCACGTGAACCACGGTCGCACGAAAAAATATGAACATGATTTCTGTGCCGGGAATTTTCGTATGGACGGAATCCAGGCAGCGATTCTTGATGTAAAACTCAAGCACCTGAATGACTGGACGGAAAAACGTCGTGAGCTTGCCTGCCATTATGAATCGATTCTTCAGCCTTTGGGTTTTAAAACGATTACGGTGAAAAAAGATGCCAGATGTGTTTATCACATCTATCTAGTCGAAGTTTCTAACCGTGACGAAGTCACGAATCACTTCAAATCACTGGATATCCAGTGTGGTGTTCACTACCCAATTCCTCTTCATATGCAGCCGGCCTTGAAGCACCTTGAGCACAATAAAGGTGATTTTCCTGTGACGGAAAGAGCTGCAGAGAGAATTCTTTCTCTTCCTATGTATGCTGAGCTCACCAAAGCTGAAGTGGAGAAGGTCTGCGCAGAACTTATTAAAGTCGCCAAGAAGTAATGTGATCAGAGTCAAGGCCTCTGTTGAGAAATTCCAGACTTTTCTTGGGGAGCATCCTAAGGCGAAGACTGTCATCAAGGGTTTTGGTTATCTTTTCTCGGAAAGAATGCTCAAATTCTTTATCGGATTTTTTGTCCACGCCATGGTGGCCAGGCATCTTGGGCCGGAGCACTTCGGAAAGCTTTCCTACATCATCAAGACAGTGAACATTTTCTACACCTTCAGTTTGTTTGGCGTAGATGAAATCATCATGCGTGAACTCATGGGCACGACATATGAGCGTAATGATATTCTCAAAACTGTTTTCCGAATCAGAATCATCATGGCGTTGGTTGGATTTCTTTTCCTGGGAGCCTTTCTTCTTTTGGCGCAGGAAGGGGACAGCAAGTTTACTTTATTGACGTATATCTATGGATTGAATGTTTTTCTGCAGGCTTTTAATTTGTTCGAACTATCATTCCAGGCAAAGCTTTCATTTAAGCCATTGTTTTGGGCAAACAACATTAGTTATATCTTCTCATCGGGTCTGAGAGTCCTGGGTGTGTTTTTGAAGTCGACAGTTTCTTTCTTCCTTTCTACTTACATCATTGGCGAAATCATCCTCAAGTTGCTGGTTCAGAGGCAAATGGGATTTTCGTTTCTTCAAGGTAAATACAACAAAGAGTTCGCAGAGCAGCTCATCAAAGCAAGTTATCCCTATTTCCTATCCGCTTTTGTCGTACTGCTGGATCAGCGCTTATCTTTTGTTTTCATAGAACGCTTTCGTACACCTGGAGAACTTGGTAATTACTCAGTGGCCGTCACTCTGGTCGACCTGTGGCTTTTTTTACCAACGGCCGTTACGGCGTCAGTATTTCCTACAATCATCACTGCCTTCAATGGCCACAAAGAGCAGTATTCGATCCGGATCCAATACCTCGCAGACATTCTTGTTTGGCTCGGGATTGCTTTTTTTATCGGGGTATTTTTATCCGCCGATCTGGTGATTCATCTTCTCTACGGATCAAGATATGAAGAAGCTCCTGAGGCGCTGTGGCTCTACGCTCTCACAACAGTTCCCGTATTCTTCAACCTTGCGAGACTGAAGTGGTTGTCGCTGGAGAAGAATCTCAACGACTGGCTGTGGTTTAGTGCCTTCTGTCTCGCGCTCAATTTCGTAGGACACTATTATCTGGTTCCCAATTATGGAATCAGAGGTGCCATCCTGAGCTTCTTGTTATCTCAATTCATTGGGAATTTCGTCATGTCAGTCTTCTCAAAAAACATTCGTCATTCGATGCTTATTTTTCTGAAGACGCTTATCTTTCCGCTCAGACTGGTGAAGGTTCTTCGCTGAATTAAGCACTCGGTCTCATTCTCTTGTCTAGGTCTGAAGCTTTCTTCTTAACTTCTTCAAAGATGGTTTCTAAACGTATGCCTGCTCCACGTTTGATTAACACTTCTACCATGTCAAAAAGCCTTTCCGTGGAAAACTCTTCAAGCTGATAGGAGAAAATTTTACTTATCTCAGATTTGTTAACTCTGATTGCTTCGGCGATGTCTTTTTGAAGGAGATCATTCTCTTTTTTGTATTTTATGATCTCAGAGCAGAGTTGATACTTAATAATTTCAGTAGATGATTTATGCCTTGGGATTCGAACTGGTGTAATCTCACCGGATTCAATCCTTTTATTGATTTTTTTCTCTTGGTTGGATAGTTTCTTAGTCTTCATAATTTTTCTCTCTAAGGTCTAAAAACAGTCACGATAATCCCTTCGCCGGTATTACGAGAGGGGAGGTCCATGATGATTCGTACTAAAATTCCATGTTCGTCAGTCGTCTCCCAAAAGAATCTGAAGTGCGATTTTCCTTTTTATCTTCACGCCTACTCCCATGCATGTTATCACAAGTTGAGTAATTACTCAACTCGCAAGGCCTGAGAGTCAGTCTAGGCTTAGTTGATCGTAAATATGATGAGATTCAGCGAGTTTGTGATGATTTTTGAGTTGTGAAATTACTGCCCAGCACCCGTCAGAACGGTTTTGATCGTTTTGATGATAACGAGAATATCGAGCCAGATGTTCCGATTTTTCACGTAGAAAAGATCGTATTGAAGCTTTTCCATCGAATCTTCCTGGGAAAATCCGTAACGAAAAGTAACCTGTGCCCAGCCCGTCACCCCTGGTTTCACCAGGTGCCTGAGACTGTAATAGGGAATGTTCGGCGCGAGTTTGTCTGAGATGATTTCTGGCCTCTCTGGCCGCGGACCAACAAGACTCATTTCACCGCGAATAATGTTAATCAGCTGCGGCAGCTCATCCAGTCTCGTTTTGCGAAGTATCTTTCCGAGGGGTGTAATTCGAGCGTCGCCGGGTCTTGCCCACTGAGCACCTGCTTTTTCAGCATCAATCACCATCGAACGGAGTTTGTAGAGT
>CANETG010000280.1 GCA_947440875.1 Bacteriovoracaceae bacterium | reverse complement strand
CTCAGTTCTTGTTTTAGGTGTGATCGGATTATTTTTTAGCGGAAAACCAATCGTTCAACCAGCGTTTACTGGGTTTCATTTTGATAAAATGACCGGATCTCTTTTTCCTTTTTTATTTGTGACCATCGCGTGTGGCGCCTGTTCAGGCTTTCATGGTCTCGTCTGCTCGGGGACAACTTCCAAACAAATTGATAACGAAAAGCATCTTCACCCCGTGGGATACGGAGCGATGCTCGCCGAAGGTTTTGTTGCCCTTATCAGTTTGGGGATTGTCATGACCATGCTTCCGGAATCGGTCACGGGGCTTAAACCAGGAAGTATTTACGGACGTGGGATCGGCGAATTTCTAACTCTGATTATCGGAAAAGATCATCTGCCCTTTGCCATGACCTTTGGAGCGATGGCATTTTCGACGTTTGTTTTTGATACGCTTGATGTTTCTACTCGGCTCGGAAGGTATCTCGTGCAAGAACTTTTGGGCCTTGAGGGAAAAATGGGCGCACTCTTGGGCACAGTGATGACTATTCTTCCCACGATGATCATTCTCTATCAAACTGATTCTGGAATGTGGGCACAGTTTTGGACACTCTTCGGCGCTGCCAACCAGCTCCTTGCGGCACTTTCACTTTTAGTCATATCCGCTTGGCTGCACCAAAATGGAAAACGCCTTGCCTTCACTCTCATACCTATGATTTTTGTCCTTCTCACGACGATGGTTGCTCTGGTCCAACTCGTACGGAGTAATTTTGAGAAATCCTCAACCGTTGATATTTTTCTTTTTAATGGAGTCGTGTCCCTTGCCCTCATCGCACTGGCCCTTTATCTGGTGACAGTTGCTGCTTTGAAGATGAAACGATTAAAGATAACGACCGCTAGCAAGCTCTAAGAAGACATCGAGAACCTTGGTTAAAGGGGTCATCTTTCACTGAAAGAAAACCTCATCTTTTGGAATCTTGACGGTGAAGCAGGAACCGCGCCCCAACTCACTCACGACGGAAATTTTTCCCTGGTGGGCCTCAATAATTTGCTGTGAAATATAAAGTCCCAAACCAAGACCAGATACTTCACTGGCCGGAACAGCTCGCTGAAAACGTGAAAAGATTTTATCCTTAAACGTCTCCGGAATTCCTATTCCCTGATCAGTCACTGAAATTGTCACCTGATCGCCTAGATGACGAAGATCCACTTTTACGGGACTCCCTTTTCCGTACCTCAAAGCATTGTTCAAAATATTAATAATCACTTGTTCGATTCGAAGTCGATCACAGAAAACTTCGCCGTGCTCGAAATCACCGATTTCAAGACTTGAAAAATGTGGTTTCATTCGATCCACGACTTCTTTGACGATATGAGAAATTTCGACTTTCTCTGGCGAGATCGATAGCCGTCCGGTTCGAATCCGAGAAATATCAAGCATGTCATCGACTAGTCTCGTGAGTCGACTCACTTGAGTGTCTGCTTCCGACATAAAGCGGATAATCCGCTCCGAGGAAAAAGCTTCTTTCTCCTTTCGTTCGACATGGCGCTTGAACATTTGTGACTGAAGTTTCAGCGAAGTCAGCGGGGTTTTTAGTTCATGCGAAGCAATGGAAAGAAATTCATCACGGTAAAAAAGAGCTTCATGAAGCCTATCTTCGGATTTCTTTTTTTCAGAAATATCCATGATCGTTCCGATGATCCTGATTGCCTTTCCATCGGGTCCACTCTCAACTTTGCCTGTGGCACTGATCCAGCGAAAAGACTGATCGCCCAGTATGATACGAAACGTAATCGAAAAAGACTCACAAGATTGAGTGGCGGTCTGAATAAGCTCGATCACAGACTCTTTGTCCTCAGGATGAAGCCTCTTTTCATAGTCTCGAATTTCCCAACTCGGGCAAAGCTTCGCATGACCAAAAATTTGATCGTGGTTAAGATTTCTGACGACCTGGCCCGTCAGAAGATTTGCCTCCCAAATCCCAAGCTCAGAAACATCAGTGGCGAGTCTTAAACGTTCTTCACTTTGAGACAGTGAGGCTTGAGCTTCTTGCATGCGACCAACGTCTTTTAAAACGATCAATAGACCCATGGTTCCGTTTTCAATTCTTATCGGAGCGCAAGAGACTTCAACGGATTGATTTTTTCCGTCGACTCGGATGAGGCGACAATGACCTTTTGATTCCCAAGATCTTTTGCCTTGAAACACAGCGGTCAATGCGAGATTAAAATTCAACATGCTCTCGCCTTCAAACTGGAGCACCGAAAGGAGTGGTTGGCAGCGAACATCCAGTAATTTTTTTCCGGTGAGCCGCTCTCCCATCGGATTCATAAACATGACCAGATGATTAAGATCAGTCAAGATGACGGCGTCACCGATACTTTCTAGCGATGTTTTAAAAAGACTATGGTTTGTTTTCAGTTTGGACTCGGTAATCTTGCCGTAATAGATCGCCCACAATCCAAACGATGAAGTGAAACAAAAAGCAAGGAGTCGAAGAGTCTTTTCTTCCTGCGGAGGAAGAATAAAAAGAACCAAACCGGAGACAATAGCGAGAGTCGCAGTTCCTGAAAAAAGAAAGGATATCAATCCTTGATTCCGAGAAGCGGTGGGTTCTTTTTCATCTGTGTATTGCGCGTAAATCATGGACACGGCTCCGTGTGTTTAACTCTAGGAATAATGATTCATTTAAGAGCTGATCTACAACTTAATGAAACCTAAATGTCACGGGGACTAAACTGAATCGGTATGCTTATTAATCGCCGCGCTAAAAGGATTTCTTTCAAGAAGAATCCAGCTGGCATATATCTTAAATATGTTTAAGAAAATACTGACAAAGCCAGATGGTCGCGCCCTTTATCTCTATTCTCGAAAAGAAATTCCAGACAACATTATCGCAACTTCTCCCAAGCATGAGGGAATGAAGGCAAGTCCGCACATGAGATGGCATCCACTGAGGCGCGAATGGGTCATCTTTGCCGGGCATCGGCAGAATCGTACTTTTTTGCCGCCCAAAGATTTCTCCCCCTTAAGTGTCTCAAAAAATCCTGATTTCCCGACCGAGATGCCAGTTGGCGATTACGATGTCGCCGTCTTTGAAAATTTATTTCCTTCAATGAATGAGACAACAACTGAGGCCCCCGAATTGGGAGTTCCTACAGCTCCTGCCAAAGGGATCTGTGAAGTGGTGGTCTTTACCCAAGATTCAGATTCTTCGCTGGGCGAACTTCCCCTTGATCGAGTGGAACTGGTCCTCAAAGTTTGGGCAGAACGAACGGTTGAGCTCGCCAAACATGAAAGCATTCACTACGTGATGCCATTTGAGAATCGTGGCGTAGAAATGGGTGTGACCCTTCATCATCCTCACGGACAGATTTACGCTTACTCATTTCTTCCACCGGTTCAGGAAAGAGTTCTTGAGAGTATGAAAGCGCACCCGAGGGGTAAACTGTTAGAAGAAATCATCCAAAGTGAGATGAAAAATAAAGAGCGCGTGATCGTAGAAACTGAAAACATTTCTTTGGCATCCGGATGATTAATCTTCAAGAGTGCCATGGCGTTGTAAAACGTTCCGAGATTATTTTCGAGCGAATCGAGGATCCAACCTT
>CANETG010000279.1 GCA_947440875.1 Bacteriovoracaceae bacterium | reverse complement strand
GTTTGTCATCTTCAAGCCGCACGTAAAAGGTCTGAGGCGAATAATCCTTTCTTTTCCAGTCTTGCGATAAAGGCTGCTTCACGAGTGCTTTTGAAAGTGCTTCTCGTATCGTTTCTTCGATCCGACCCGTGTGCATGAGTCGACTTTTTTTACAGCTAATCTCCCACTCAGGTTCTGGATGAGAAAGGTAATCTTTCCAGGCAAACTTTTCGAATTTCTGATGGAGCTTGGGGAAATCTCTGACTTTAAATTCGCTCAGTCGAAGTAAGATCCTCACGGGAATCTTAAGAAGAAGGTGAGCGTTTACCATCCAACTGAGATCGCACTCAACTTCGATCCCGCCTTTGATCACGTCGTATTTTACCTCCGGCAGCTTTAAGACTATTTCGCGGAGTGCGAGGTCCTCAAGACCCGGTGGAATGATAAGGAATAAGCGGAGATTTTCCATAGCGGACTTTTACCTCAAGATGTATCCTTTTACTATGCAGGCGTTTTTAAAAAAACATGGTCCCGGTCCAGCATTCCACGGCATTAAAGTCAGCTGGAAAAGAATCGGAAGAGTCATCTCGATTGATTTTTCTGTGACGAAAAGATCTTCCACTGAGTGGGTGACCGATCAGTCTTTCGAAGCTGACTGGAACAAGAACTGGGGACTCTGGAATAAAGATGTCGTGGAGGCCTTTCTTCAGCTCCGGAATGATCCCGATGATCTCAGAGCTCCGTATTTAGAAGTGCAACTCTCTCCACTCGGTCAACCGTTTGCACTCCTGATCGTCGAACCAAGAAAAGTTTTTCATCCGCCGTCGAGTGATCTTGTTTTTACAAGTTCAGTGGTCCTCGATCAAAAAGTTTGGACATCTCATCTTGAAGTCACTCTCCCGTCTGAAGTGAGGGGGGAGCATCTTTTTGGTGGCTTCTTCTCTTGTCTGCTTGAGGGAAATCGGGAATACTACGCCCTCAATCCAAACACTGAAGATAGGCCCGATTTTCACCGTCCGGAATTGTTTTTTCACTTGGATAATCAATGAGCCTCGTTCTTATTCCCACTCCTCTTCAGGATGAGTTGCCGCTTGAAACCTTTGCCCTCAATCTTCTCCGAGAGAATTGTTTAAAAGACACAATTCTTCTGTTGGTCGAAGAGCATAAGGTCGCCAGACAGCGTTGGCTCAGATGGGGGCTCCCGCGCGAATGCATCGAGAAGTTTGTTCTTTTTAATGAGCACACACAAAAAGAGACGATGCCCGAAGTGTTAAAAAAACTAAAAGCGGGAATCGATGTGTATCTGATGAGTGATTGTGGTCTCCCGGCGTTTTGTGATCCTGGCCAAGTTTTGGTCGATGCTTGTCACAAACAGAATATCAAAGTGACTTCCACTCCTTTCCCCAATTCTATCGCGCTTTCGATTTCACTTTCCGGTTTTTCCCATAAGACGTTTGTCTTTTCTGGTTTCGTACCTGTGAAAGAACCGGAGCGTTCTCTGTGGATGAAAAAAGAATTGAATCGCCCTGAGACATTAGTCTGGATGGAAACACCCTACCGTTTAAAAAAACTCCTCGATGAAGTCGCTGTGACCCAAGTGAAACGAGAAGTTTTTCTTGCCCTCGATCTGGGGAGTTCAAGTGAGCAGCTTTTAAGAGGAAGGCCTGACCAAATCGCCTCTCTCATAGAAGACAAAGAGAAGAGGGAATTTGTTCTCATCATCGGACCCGCTGCAAGTCCTTAAATACTAATAAAATTAATGAGTTGTACAATGCTTCGACGTGCGAAAAATCATGACGAAGTGTGAGAAGATTGATACATCAACAGCTATGGAAACAAGGAAAAACTTCTCTTCTTCTGCAGAGTTAGCTCAAAGAAAAGAGTCTCACATTGATCTTACTCCACAGTCCCAAACTTCGGGTAACGGAAGAGATTCGCGCTTCGATTACGAGCCTTTGTTTTTTACTCATCCTACCCAGACTGAAACTTGGGAAACAAAGTTTCTAAATGAGACACTCAATTATCCGATTTGGATTTCGAGTATGACGGGAGGCACTGAAAAAGCTTCCGTTATTAATCGTAACTTGGGAACTCTCGCAGGTAAATACAAGCTCGGTATGGGTCTTGGTTCGTGCCGGCCACTTTTGCATTCAAAAGATCGTCTTTCCGAATTTGCGATCAGAAAGTACCTTGCCGGTCAACCACTCCTCGCAAACCTGGGTATTGCTCAGGTCGAAGAGTGTTTGCTTTCAGGAAATGTTCACCTCATTCATGAAATGGTGAAAATGACAGAAGCAACTGGTCTTATGGTTCATCTCAATCCTCTTCAAGAGTGGCTTCAACCTGGAGGCGATCGTTTTACTCTTTCACCTTTCGAAACTCTGAAGCGCTTTCTGGATGATGTCTCTTATCCCGTTCTCGTCAAAGAAGTGGGGCAGGGAATGGGTCCGCGGAGTCTTAAGGCCTTACTGAGTCTTCCTATTGACGGCATCGAGTTCGGTGCCTTCGGTGGAACGAATTTCACGAAGCTTGAGAGCCTTCGAGCTCGGGATACTGAAACAAAAGAACCCTTCATTCACGTTGGCCACACTGCTCTGGAAATGGTCGAGGTTCTGAACGCACTTCCCTCAGGAAAAAAAGAATTCATTATTTCTGGTGGGATTAAAAATGTCCTAGATGGTTTTGAGCTGAAAATGAAACTCAAAGCTCCTTCGCTTATTGGAATGGCGTCGCCGTTTCTCCAACCTGCGATGATGAGTTTTGAAACACTCGAGAAATATTTCTTGAACATGAGAGAAGCATTACTGACTGCTAAAGGTCTCCTCTCAGTGAAGGGGGATTAGTGAAAACTGTATCTGGATTTTCTAAGATGAATAAGACTCAAAAAATTGATTGGCTCGCCGAACAACTCGGGCCCGAGTCTTCACGCATGGTCAAAGAAATGGTTTCTTTCTGGCATCGCGATGAAAAAGTTCAGAAACGCTTCGATGAGTTTTCTGAAAACACACTCACAAATTTTGACCTTCCCTTCGGTATAGCTCCTAATTTTCTGGTCAATGGCAAGGTTCATTCCGTCCCCATGGTCATCGAAGAGTCTTCTGTCGTTGCTGCTGCCTCGCTGGGAGCGAAGTTCTGGCTCGAGCGCGGTGGGTTCCACGCGACTGTCATCGCCACAAAAAAAGTGGGTCAGGTTCATTTCCTATGGCAGGGTGAAAAATCGCGGCTCCTCTCGTTTTTTGCTGATAGAAAAAACGAGCTCCTCACGGCCGTGGGCACTCTGACAACGAACATGGAAAAACGCGGCGGCGGAATCGTTGATTTCGAGCTCGTCGACATGACTGATAAAATCGAAAACTACTGGCAGCTTAAACTTTACTGCCAAACATGTGATGCGATGGGGGCAAACTTCATCAATTCAATCCTCGAAGAAATGGCCCAAGTCTTGAGAGACAAGGTCATGATGGATAATCGTTTCCAGGCGTCGGAAAAAGAAGTGCACATCATCATGTGTATTCTTTCCAATTACACACCAGAGTGTGTGGTGGAATGCTCAGTTGAATGTCCGATCGAGGATCTTGGAACGTTTTCTGGTGGATTAACTGCGCGCGAGTTCTCT
>CANETG010000278.1 GCA_947440875.1 Bacteriovoracaceae bacterium | reverse complement strand
TCACGTCGTGGATAAGGGCCGCGATCGCTCCCGGAGCGAATTTGTAATCGAAGCGAAGGGCGAGATAAATCATGATCGCCACAATCGCCCAAAGGAGAGCTTTGAACGCTGATGTCCTAAGCTCCGCTCCGGCCTTAGGGCCTACGATATCATTTTTTAAGATTTCAAAAGTTCCTGCACCGTATTTTTCATTAAGAGCGGTTCCTACGTTGGAAGAAACTTTGTTGAGATCAGACTTCTCATCGCTATCAAGCTTTAAAAGAAATTCATTCTGATCAGCATCACCCATCGTCTGGAGCTGAGAAACAGGAACATTTTGACTTGCCAAAACATTCCGGAGATCACCGAGATCAGTTTTCTGATTAAACTTCACCTGGATCTCCACTCCCCCGCGGAAGTCGACTCCGTAGTTAAGACCTTGCGTAAAAAAAAGGACGACCGTTGCGATCACAAGGAGAAGAGATCCTATCCCTGCAATTTTAAACATCCCGACGTAATCAACATTTCTTGGCGTATAAACTTTCGTAGCTGCTGTATTCATATTCTAGTCTTCCTTAATTAAATGCTGAGCGTTTTTTGGTTACCGCGACCGACGTACATCTCGAAGAGAACTTTACTCACGAAGTAAGATGTATAAACCGTTGTGGTGATACCAATAAGAAGAGTCACGGCAAATCCACGAACCGGACCAGTACCAAAGTTCAGGAGACACAGACCTGCAAGCGCCGTGGTTAAGTTGGCATCGAGGATCGTCCAGAAGGCGCGGTCGAACCCAGTCCTCACCGCTTCAAGTGGCGAAAGACCTGCTCTGACTTCCTCGCGAATTCTCTCGTAAATAATAATGTTCCCATCCACCGCCATACCGACCGTGAGGGCAATGCCCGCGATCCCTGGAAGAGAAAGGGTGGCACCAACGGCAATCAGAATTCCGATTGTGAAGAGAACGTTGATCAAGATTGTGATACACGCAATGAAGCCCGAGAGTTTGTAGTAAATCATCATGAAGACGAACACCAGAAGGGATCCGATGATGGAGGCCATCTGAGCTTTATCAATGGCGTCTGCCCCAAGAGAAGGACCAACGACACGCTGTTCTTCAAACACGAGTTCAACGGGAAGAGCACCCGCGCGAAGGACGAGTGCGAGATCTCTGGCCTCTCTCATATTATTTTCGTAATCACCCTGACCGAGGGTGATCTGCGCAGATCCACCGGCGATGCGGTCACGAATTTGCGGAGCCGAGTAAACGTTCCCATCAAGAACGATCGCCATGAGACGACCCTTATTATTACCAGTGATCTCTTCGAAAATTTTTGCTCCCGTCGGCTTGAACTCAAGAGCGACATAGGGGCTGTTGTTTTCTTGATCGATTCGGACGAAAGCTTCCTGCAGTTCTTCACCCGTCAGGGCAGCAGCGTTTTCGACAACGTACGGATCAAGGGAAGTAATTTCATTATTTTTGTTCGTCGTCTTGCCGTAAGCGATCTCGTAACCTTGCGGCAGATCAGTTGCAAGCGTCTCATTGACTTTTTTCAGGAAGTCCGAGAAACGCTCGCCCTTCTTAAATTCAATTCCGGCCGTCTTCACTTTGGCCATCATGTCCGCGATCTGAGTGCCTGTGACCTTATCATTGACGATTTTAAACTCAAGCTTCGCGGTTTTTCCGATCAAGTCTTTAGCGCGCGTAATATCTTTCACACCTGGAAGCTGAACGACGATCCGGTCAGTCCCTTGAGAAACGATCTCGGGTTCAGTCACACCGAATTCATCGATGCGGTTGCGAATAACTTCGATGGATTTAGAAAGAGCAGAGTCTTCGATCTCACGGAGGTAATCACGCCCGAGACCATAAGTGAGGGAGTTACTTTCTTCTTTGGTGATACGCAGTGGATAGCCGTACATTTCTTTGATACGAGCGCGTGCTTTTTCTAGGTCCTGAGAATTGGTCACCGTAAGAGAGTGCTTCGGATCTTGAGAATCAGAAGTATCGAGACTACCAAGAGACGTCTCAATTCCATCTGCTTTCAAAGTCTGCTGCGACTTTCTGACATAGGTCAGAACTTCATCGCGGTAAACTTTCGCAAAATCAATTCCGAGAACCATGTAGAGTCCACCCTGAAGATCGAGACCAAGATTGATCTTTTTTTTCATTGGGTAAGAACTATCTTCTTTCATGTTGAAGAAAGTGGGTGCCGTGCCTGCGAGAGCTAGGACAACTAGAAAAGATAAAAAACCAAAACGAAACCACCATCCTCTGGCCATGAGTACTCCAATAACTTTGAGAAATTTGACTTATGAATCTATTCGGAAAATTTTAGACGATTATAGGATTTTGAGCAACGAAGATCGGGGGGAATCCAAAGTGTTCCCCCGATCTTCCATCAAGTTTGTGGCGTGTCTTTATTGTCTTGGTTTATTGCCGGAGGCACTGACTCATCTTTCTGTACAGCGTCAGCGATTTTCGGTGTCGTATTTTCTGGTATTTCTTTATTCTCTTGCAGCTGGTCACTTAAACCCTTGGCCGCATTTTGAAAATCTCGAATCCCCTTGCCTAAACCCTTGGCGAGTTCAGGCAACTTTTTTGGTCCGATGAAAATCAGAGCGATCAGAAAAACAACAATCAGCTCGCCGAAACCCAATCCGAACATGGGTTATTTCTTTACTGGTTCTGCAAATATCTGAGCAGCTGATCCACCGACGTGAGATTTTAGAACTTTCATTTTCGCTCCGCCCTCTACTTCGAGAGTCACCACTTTCTCAGTGATTCCTGTGATTTTTCCAAGAATTCCTGACTTCGTATAAACTTCGTCACCGTGAGTGAGTTTTGTCAGGAACGCCTGCTCTTCTTTGGCTTTTTTTGCCTGTGGGCGAATCATGAGAAAATACATAACGAGGAAGATAAGAACGAAAGGAACAAACTGCATGAAACCAGCGGCACCTGATGCTCCTGCTGTTCCTGTTTGTGCCTGCGCTGAACTGATGATGAAATCAAACATATGACTGTCCTTTTTTATTCCCAATGATGAGATGAGTAGTTGTTATAAAATGTCTGGTAAAAATCGTCAAATTTCCCTCGAAGAATTGCTTCGCGCGCATTCTTCACCATCGTGAGATAAAAATGCACATTGTGGTAACTAATGAGTTGGCCTGCGAGGTATTCTCCGACATTAAACAAATGCCGTATATAGGCGCGTGAATAACGTGAGCAAACCTGGCAGCTGCACTCAGGATCGGGAGGAGACTGATCTTCCAGAAAGCGCGCCTTTTTAATATTGAGCGGGCCCTTAGCGGTGAGAAATTGACCGTTCCGCGCGTTTCTGGTCGGGAGCACACAGTCAAACATGTCGAGACCAGATTTGATTCCATTTAGGATATCCAGGGGCTTTCCGACTCCCATAAGATAGCGCGGTTT
The DNA here is from genome assembly GCA_947440875.1 of Bacteriovoracaceae bacterium. Taxonomy (GTDB): domain Bacteria; phylum Bdellovibrionota; class Bacteriovoracia; order Bacteriovoracales; family Bacteriovoracaceae; genus Peredibacter. Next base: position 184 of record CANETG010000278.1, on the reverse strand, counting down.
ATCTTGCGGCATCTTCGGAACAAATGAACGGCAAAAATCCACCATCTCCGCGTTCTTTTCACCCACTGAGAGTCCACCCAAGGCGTACCCATCGAAGCCTAAATCCTTTAACCCTTCCATCGATTCTTCGCGCAGATCCTCATGGAGTCCGCCCTGGATAATCCCGAAAAGTTTTTGATGAGAC
>CANETG010000277.1 GCA_947440875.1 Bacteriovoracaceae bacterium | reverse complement strand
GTCTGGGAGAGGGATTGGAAACGCGTATAAGTCATATTTCCCCCTTTGGATAAAGGTTCGGATCTCTCCGATGTGTTTGGCATAAGAAAAAAAACTAAGCTCATCAATTTTTTGAGACGTGAGCCTTTGATGGAAAAGCCTTGCTGCCCGAGAATCAGCATGTCCAAGTTTTATGGCAAAGGCGCCATAGATCAATTCATGGACCACAATCCCCATAACATCTTTTTCTGACAGGGCCTTAAGAATTTCCCCTTGAACGATAAAAGAGGGATCTTCAGGGTATTTTTTATTTGCTCGAATCACCAGTTGTTCAACTCGGCAGCCTCTAGGCATCAAAAGTTCCATGGAGTCCTGGATGTCCTCGATCTCTCTGTCGACGAAAACGTATCCGGGGGTTTTAATGTCGGAGCCGCGATAGTTTAGAAATGCCGTGAGCATTAATCGCGCTTCATACTTAAATGACTCAAAGACCAGAGGTTCGTAAGTCGTCAGTTTGTCCGTGAGTTCTCTTAAAAACTCAGGATCTGCACAGTCAGCCAGAACATTGGGGATCTTTCTCAGGGCTCTGCCCTCGTAGTAATCCAGAAGCTCTGCCTTAATGATCGAGCCATTGTTATCGCGACAAACAACCGCGTCTCCTCCATTGCCTCTTTCGTTGGCAAAGGATAGCTGTGAGAAAAGGAGAGTAGCAAATACGATGCTTAGTGTTTTCATGGTTATTTTACCTTTGTAAATGTACTGAGACCGTTTGCGTCTAGTCCAACGGTAAACCTCGCCCTGACCGTGATATCTTTCTGAGCTCTAAGGTTGATCGGTCCAAAGACGTCAACTTCATTGCCGATGGTGAGAAAACCAAAGTCGATATTGTTTGCAAGGATCGACCAAGGGATTTTTTGTTTGGGGATATTAATTTCGATATCAAGAACTCCGAACGGAACCTGGTGACCGACCAGCGGTAAGTGCGCCTCCCAACTAATGTTACATGTGGTAAGATTCGGACTTATGTAAACTTCTTCCCCATTGACCTTGAGGCTGTACTGGATGTTCTCATAACTAAATGTGTGGGAACTGTCTGCCTTGGACTTACACTTAAAGGCCATCTGTGATTGGGCATTTCCATGCTCAATCGTCTCTTTCACATCAAGCTTGTTTGTCTCGTCGTGAACGCGCAATCCTTGATCCCAATAACTGATCAGTGCTTTAGTTTCGGATATACGCTTGATTCCTTTAGATCTGAGACCTTCAAGATAATCAATGTAATGGTAGTTCTCTATCGACGTCGAGATCAGCTTTTGGAGAAAGTAGCGCAGACTCTTTGTGTCGGCACTTTCAAAAAAGAGGAGTTCACGCAAAAAGCTGTGCAAAACCAGAACCCGGATGTGACTCAACGGCAGCGCTCTGATGATCTCTGATTGGATGATGTATAGCGGATCGTTCTCGAAGCGATTTTCTTGTTTAAACATGATTTGCTCGACCCCGCAGCCCAGCGGCGGAACCACATCGTAGTCGGGCCTATCTTTCAGAAAATCCTCCACCAAAAGATAGTCTTTGCTCTTTGGTGTTTGGCCGTTTTTTACGCCCTCGAGCACGTAGAACAATGTCTTAAATTTATCAGAAAAATCTTTGCCAGTGTAATCTCTTAGTCTGTATTCAGTCGAAAACGATCTCAACTTCTGTGCAAAAAAATCCAAATAATCGTCGTCACTTAAGTTTTGTTCAACAAAAGGTAAGTTTCGTAATTCTCTGCCTTCATAGATATCGAGTAGCTCGGCGCTGACAATCTTATCATTCTTGTTTCGGCAAACGACCGCATCATGGCCATGACCCAACTCTATCGCGTGGGCAACACTGCTTGTGAGTAGAATTGCAACTACTGCTTTAAGGAAATTAAATTTCATTCGCGACCTCTTTTGAGTTCACTTCTGTTAATGGGTAAAACTGAATGGCAATTTGATAGACTTCGGTCTTGTTTCCCTCTTTAAATAAAGAGGCCATCTTTTGCCGGAATTCTCTTATGATAATTTTTGCATCGATAATTTTTGTAGGATCAATCGCCCAGGTCCCAGTTGAATAGTCTCTCTTTGTGACATCGACTTCATCTAATTTCTTTTTCCCAAGATCGAGCGCCTCATGGTGAGACTGCTTAATCGTCTCACTACTTACATCTTCAGTTGTCCGCACCTTGGGGCAACACTTACGAAGGCCTGTGTCCGTTCTTTCCAATAAACCAGAGGTAATTAGATTTTGAACAACTACTTTGGCGCGATTTTCATTAATATTGAGGCGACTTGCGATTGCGCTAATAGAAGAGTCAAATTCCGATAAATCAAAGAGCGAGAGAACTGCGTAATGCTCCCATTCAACGATGACTCGATGGTAGGACTCATCGAGCATCATACGCTCATCATCAGAGTCAATTTTGATCGCATCTAAGTGACTTTTTGATTTATAAAGACTTTCAAAAAAGAGAGTCTTTTCTTTAGGCCCAAGTGACAACTTTTGAATTACCGAGTTTGACTCCTTAAGCGGTAATCCTCTTTTGCCGTTGAGGATTTGGCTTAAGGCCGCTGGATGGATGCCTATATCTCTTCCAAACGCCCTCATTGAATATCCCGGGGACTTACGCTGGCGGCGTGTAAGATCATCTCTTAATTTTTGTACGTAATAAGGCTCGTTTGTTTCCATGGGCGATTTTTAGCATAGATTTGGAACACGCTGAAGCAGATTTGTAACAAACTGTTACAGGACTATGTAACGTGAAAAAATTTCAATTTGAATCTTAAGGAGTTGTATGGAAGTTAATAGATTAGCTCGCTAATCCAGTTGTAAAAACCCTCGTTAATCGTCGCAAAACTGGATTTCCATGACCTTGCGATTTAAACTTTTGCTTTAACGAGCAAGCCGTACTTTAAAGATCAGCGGATCGATTCAATTACGGGAGTCTCGGCTAGATAACTTTGAGGTTATGGAACTCCACCTAGCTCTTCCAAGGTCTCAAGTTTACTAAAGACGAATGCATAATCGCTGTTCTTTTTTTAAAATTCTCTCATCGGACTTAAGTTCTGAACACTTCAAAGATTCAACAGCTTTTTTTAATTCTTCCGCTCTATGTTTGTCATATGACTCCTCACCTCCAACGTGAATGCCCCTTTGTCAGGTTATTGTTCGAATGCAGGTATCAACACGAGTCAGTGGTTATCTTCGAAGCCTAAACAAAGAGAAGACTATCGCGCTCCAAATCTTTTGCCCAAGGCGAGTCGGCAATATCTGATCAGCGATCCAATCTTTGAATTTAAACTCACGCATTTGATAAAACCGGCATTATGGCGGTTTTTATCAATAACACGATCAAAACTTTGAGCTCTTATTCACTAAGTAAATGGTCATCTTTTCCATATTTCGCTTTCAACCTCTCATACTCAGCACGCTCTTCTTTTTCTTCTTCCATCCTCTGAGCTTCCTGGCGTTCCTGCCATTTAGTTTTTCCTTTATTGATTCCTTCTGCCGAATAAAGGCTAAATGCACCATGAAAAATAAAGTTTGATTTGCACCAGGTCATAAATTCAATTCCTGAATGTAAGATTGCCTCCTCCGGGGGGAATCATGTCAGG
>CANETG010000276.1 GCA_947440875.1 Bacteriovoracaceae bacterium | reverse complement strand
TAGGAGTTTGAAAAAAAATTATTTAAAGGTTTTGTTCGTATGGCTCGATAATACCTCCATGAGCGAAAAGTGCCTCGTCTGTAAGTTTCAAGGAAAGTCAGTTGCAAGTGCAACTCTTAGTACAATTTATCAATCAGGCCAAAACCAGCACATTCATGTCTGTTACAGTCACTCGGTAGAGTTCTTTAAAATGGGACAAGTAAAGTTCATCATGAAATACAGAAGCGACTTCCGTGAGCACGGCTTCAGTGACAATGATGAGCTCTTCCAAAATCTTGATTCGTCCAGTTCGCTCAGTAAATTCCGCTAGGTCTTGAATGGAAGAATTCTGGATTTCAAAACTTTCACATCTCGTTGAGAGAGATCATTTCATTCGTGAGGGATTACTAAAGCGAGGGATACTCGGCGATACTTATCACAAAGAACTCGAAAAAGTTCACATTGAGAATGCCAAAAAGCTTGAGGCTTTAATCATTAAAAATGGCTTCCCTGTGTTATCTAACGCCGGCGAAAAAGGGACTCTTTTAGCTTGGGTTATTGTTATTCACGCCATCTCTCTTCCCGATTTTATGAAAGAGTGCCTCGTCCAAATGAGGCTCGCAGCTGCGGCTCAGGATTATCCACTTGATCTCCTGGCCACGATTGAAGACAGAGTTCTCTTCTTTGAAGGCTTGGGTCAATTGTATGGAACTCAGTATGACTGGATTGAAGGTGAACTCAAACCAGTTCCGATTCAGGATTTTTCCTCACTCCCGTATCGGAGAAGATCGATGGGCCTTCCTCCAATGTCTGAGGAAGTTTCCCGCGTAACCGAAGAGCGACCACCGAGTGATCCCGTGAAAAAGGCAGTTGAGTTTGAGCACTGGCTTAAAAAAGTTGGCTGGCGGGTCTGATTCCCCTAAAATGGTCTGGTTAAGGAGTATTTATGGCGCGTATTACTGTGTCCCCAGAGGATCAGCTCAAAGAACTTAAGCGTGGAGCATTCGAAATTCTTCCCGAAGAAGAAATGCTCAAGAAGCTGAAAAAATCTTTTGAGAAGCAGAAACCCCTCGTGATTAAATTTGGTGCCGATCCTTCGCGTCCGGATATCCACTTGGGTCACACCGTTGTTCTTCAAAAGCTCAGACTCCTCCAAGATTTTGGTCACGAAGTTTACTTTCTGATCGGCGATTATACGGCGCAGATTGGGGACCCAACTGGTAAAAATAAAACCCGGCCGATCCTCACCGCAGAAGACGTGAAAGCCAACGCTGAGACTTACAAAGAGCAGGTCGGGAAAGTTCTCGACATGAGTAAAACCAATGTTGTTTTTAATAGAGACTGGCTTGGGAAGTTTGACGGACTTGGGCTCATCCAATTAATGGCCAAAGGAACCGTCGGGGCCATGCTCCAGCGGGATGATTTCAATAAACGGTACACAAACTCGGAAGCCATTTATCTTCACGAAATGGTGTATCCGCTTCTTCAGGGATATGACTCTGTTCATCTGAAAGCTGATCTTGAGCTTGGTGGAACTGATCAGACATTCAACCTCATGATGGGCCGGACACTTCAATACTCGTATGAACAAGAAGCCCAGTGCATCCTGACGATGCCGCTGATTGAAGGAACTGATGGTGTGAATAAAATGTCTAAGTCGATGGATAATTACATCGCTCTGACAGACACACCCACCAATATGTTCGGAAAGATCATGTCGATCTCGGACGAGCTCATGAAGAAATATTATCTTCTCCTTTCAAGGCGACCTGCTGCTGAAGTCGATAAAACAATTGCTGACCTTGTAAGTGGAGCTCTTCATCCGATGGAAGGTAAAAAATCCCTCGCTTCAGAAATCACCGGTTATTATCACGGTGAAGCTTCTGGAAAAGAAGAGAGAGAAAAATTCGAAGCTCGTTTTTCTAAAAAACAAGTTCTCGAGGATGTAGAGGTCTGCGAACGTCAGCATGGTCAAATCGGATTACTTGATCTCATGAGAGAATTAAAATTCATCGAGAGTAATGGGGAAGGTCGTCGTCTTTTAAAGCAGAATGCAGTGAAGATCGATGGCAAAACCGTGAGTGCTGAGACTTTTGTCCTAGAAAAAGGGCAGGAGGTCATCCTGAAGGCCGGTAAGCTCCGAATCGTGAAAGTCAAAGGCATCTAGACCTACTCGGTTTCACCTTGGTATGCTAGTAATTCCCTGAACCAGCCTTCCCTTTCACGATTTCAACACCAGCACTGCAACCAAGTCGATTCGCTCCGGCTTCGATCATTTTGAGTGCCGTCTCTGCGTCTCTAATTCCGCCACTCGCTTTCACACCAATTTTACTGCCGACAATGGAGCGCATGAGTTTCACGTCTTCAACAGTCGCACCACCCGTGGAAAATCCGGTCGAAGTTTTAACGAAATCAACGTTAGCTCTGAGTGCGATTTCGCAGGCCCATTTTTTTTCTTCTTCAGTCAGTAAACAAGTCTCCAGGATCACTTTCAGTATCGCTCCTTGCTGATGACAAACTTGAGCCAGGGAAGTCATGTCATCTTGGACGTACTGCCAGTCTCCGGACTTCACCGCTGAGATATTCATCACCATATCAATTTCCCGCGCGCCTTCGGCCACGGCTTTCATCGCCTCGAATCTTTTTGCTTCCATCGTGGAGGCACCCAAAGGGAAACCAACCACCGTACAAATTTTGACATTTGTTCCCTGGAGGAGAGAGACGCACTTTTTGACGTAGTAAGAATTCACACAGACTGAGAAGAACTCGTTTTCTTTGGCTTCTGTGCAGAGCTTTTCAATCTGACTCGCATTGGTCTCAGGTTTCAAAAGAGTGTGATCAATGTATTGGTTGAGCTTCATTTTATACCTTTGGTATAGCGGTAAGAGTAACAGCCGGTCTATTTGAATGCATTTCAAGGAACGATTTGAATTCGGATCTTTGCTCAAGATTAATCACATTGCGAAAGAGTGCCCAATCAAGAAAAGAATATAAAGTCATCGCAGAAAAATTCCACTGCGATAAACCATGATCCTTCACAACAGGACTCAGATAATCGAGGACCGATTCAATTCTTTCTTTCTGCCGATTGATGAACATGTAATTCTCATCGATGTTCATGCCCGAACGTTTCATAAGAACAAGTGAAATTCCTGAATCCATCGCTCCCTCAATACTCGTTAAGAGATTTTCTTCTTTCCAATCGAGTTTCTGAAAATGATGGAGCCCATTGAGGTACTGAAAGATTTGCCGAGAGTCCCAAATCGTTTTTTCATCGTGCTGGAGAACAGGCACCTGGTTAAGCGGATTAATTTTGTTCAGAATCACAGCATCCTGAGTCTCAAAAATATTCATCTCTTTAAAGTCATATTTCATTTCATTCAGGAGCATTCGGAGGCGTCTGACAAAAGGGGAAGCTTGCGAACCATAAAGGGTATAGGGCATGTGAACTCCTGATGTTTCATCATCTTTAAAATGGATTGTCTAATAGAGTGGAGGCCTATTTCAAGGAGGAAATATGAACCCTAATCTCTTCGTGAGTGAAGACCGGTGCACTCTTTATCCAAGTTTCTCAATGGCTCAGGGCTCTTTTAACTCAACATACTTCCTGAATACTTTGATAACCGTTTTCATTGATAG
>CANETG010000275.1 GCA_947440875.1 Bacteriovoracaceae bacterium | reverse complement strand
GCGCAGAAGACGCAATCTCAGGCTTCGGAAAATCTTTTGCCCGAAAAAATGCACCCGCTTCTAGGAGAAGAACCTTAGCCCCTTTTTTGACAAAATCTGCGGCGATCCGTCCTCCGGAAGGTCCGGAACCAACAACGATCAAATCCCATTCTCTTTCATTCATGTTTGAGCTCAAATTGAGTGTAAAATTGATAAATATAATAAATCGCAATACCGGTCGCTACATGCCAGATCGCATGCCCATTGATGATGTGGTTGGTGGGATCGCAAACAATTCTGTGAGTGTCTAAGTTCCAGATACCCCATCCAAAAACGAATAGTCCCAACGAGATGAAGAGGTTTCTATAGATCACTTTTTTCTCTGCTCTTTTTCTCAGCATGAGCTCGACGACAAGGGCGGCGTTGACTTGAAGGCCGAAGAGGACTGCCCCGACAGTGCGCAATTTCACGAGGACCGCCACCGAAATAATAAAAATAAGTGAGGCCACAATCGTCATCTTCTTGGGGGACCATTGAAACATCCGAGAAAGATTGGCGACCAAAACGAAAGAGGAAATCAAAAACATCGAAGAATAATCGAGAACTTCTCCGAGAAAACTAGAACTCGCATGGTAAAAGCCGGACATGAAGCCAAGGAGGATAGAAAAATAGCCCAAAAGTTTGAGGTTGGGAAAATTGTACTTGTTAGCGTTTAAAAGAATGAGAACGCCGATGATGACATAGGTCAGATTAGAAAAAGTATTGGCCGGCTCGCGAATCCACCAACAAATTTGTTCTTCACACCAAATATGAGTTGAAGGTGCCCATCCTGAATAGGGACATTGATTCACAGAATTCCTTTGAATGAATAATCTTATTGGACACTAAAACGAAAAGAGCATCAACAAAGAAAATTCACAGTTTGTTGCCAGGCATGATTGTCAAGTTCGTGTTTAATTGGAACAATAGAAGAATATAAAAATCATGGAGGATTTTTGAAAAAGCTGATATTTTTTCTGGCACTCTCGCTTACATTTTCTACCTACGCTTCCATTCCTGATCTAAGACCCCTTGCTCCCGAACTCAAAACGGTGCAAGAGGATTTTGCGATGATCCTTTCCGAAGGGAAGCTATCCGACGAACTCCGTCTGGATTATAGTGCTGGGTCAGAAAATCGCGCGCACATCGATTGTAATGAAACTCGAGTCACCATCACTGTCACCGGCGATCACCAGTGGTCCCAGACTTTTTACATGGCCCTGACTCGCCTTGGTTTTCTTTTCCCCCATCCGCGTGTTCAAATCTCTCCCACCTTGGATCAAGTCCGGTCTCATTGTGGAGAAACATATGCATGGAATCCGGCAATGAAGTACCACGGCTTCCACCTCCATACCCTTCATCCCAGTGAATGGGTACACGGATTTCTTCTCGGGAAAACAGCGATCGCGGTGGATGCCATTCGCTGGTTTGCTAGAAATCAGCAAAACATCTTTGATCTCTCGCTTCTGCGCCAAGCAGATAGCACAATTTTTAAAAACCTTCGTGAGCCCTTTGCCTTAGCCAAGTCGTTCGGGATTCATTCCGGCATTGCTTTCGGGGCCGCTCTCCATCAACAGAATAGTTTTAAACTCATCTCACTTCCCCGCACTTTCTCCGACACTCTCTCTATCCGACAGATCAGAGCGCGCCTTCCTTGGATTTTAAAAAACATTGATCTCTCCTACATCAACGTCGAAATGGGCACGAGTGAATTCACGAATACCAATTATAGACGCACACTCAGGTGGCTTAATGAAATTGCCAATGTTGCTGAAACGTTCAATGTCAAAATGGTCGTGAAGGTTCACACCTCGACCAATCAGCACGATCCGAAATGGGGAAATTTTAACTTTCTCCCGCAGTTTGCTAATCCCAATGTTGGAATTCTCCCCCATACGGTTTATCTCTTCGGTATTGCCGATGAAAGTGCGCCGATGTACGGAAATAAAAACTTCAAGCACATTCTTGATTTCATGATTGATCAAAAAGAGAAACGCCGGACTTGGTTTTACCCAGAGACCAGTTATTTCATTGCTCTTGATATTGATATTCCGTTACTCCTCACTGATTACCTCATCACGAGATCAAATGATTCAAAGCTGATCTCTGAGCTTGGGATCGAAGGCCAACTCGTCTTTACCACTGGCCACGAACTCGGATACTGGCTTTTCGATTGGACCACGGCACTCATGAACAACAAGGACTTTAATTTTGATCCAACCATTGGATTAAAACTCTTGGGTGAAGATGAATCTTCTTGGAAAAAAATTCTCCGCTATCAGAACGAATGGTTTAAAGAAAAAGGTCTCTTATCGGTTGTCACGTTTCCTAATTTCGGTGACGAAATTATTCCTGGGATGCATCTCATTTACCCGCGAAACTTCATGAAGCAGCTGTATAAAAAGCCAGCTCTGCTTGAAAAAGAAATCACGAAAATTGAAGAGGCCATTCTTGATCTTCCGTCTGATATTAAAATTCACAACAAAGAGCTCCGCGCGATGTGGGAGATCACGGAGGCAAGAGTTCATCACGCGCTTTGGACAAGACGCGCTCTTCGTGAGCCGATGATGATGACGGTGCATCTCGATGAAGCTGTCAGGTACCGTCGTTTTGCACAAACTCGCATCAACCGCATCATGAGATTTCATAATCGTTACCCAGAATCAAAGATTTTTGAATGGCATAAGAATCCGACTGCTTATCCCTGGGGCTACGGTTATCCGGCGAGTAATCTCCACTACTGGAGACGAGAAGAAGAACAGGTGAGAAGGAAAAACTTTAGTCCGTTTTTCATGAACATCACAGATTTCTTGGATATTATCTTTAAAAATTCTCTCCACGGAGAGTGATGATTGTGATCTCCGGTGTTGTCCCAAGACGCACCGGAGGACCCCATGTGCCCGTTCCAGGCCCCACATAAACCTTCATTTTCCCTTCTTGTGAAAGACCACCGTAGTGGGGTCGGTGAATCAATTTTACGACGACAGTCCAAGGAAAAAACTGACCTGCGTGAGTATGACCTGAGAGCATAAGATCAAATCCAGCTTTGGCCGATGCTTCAGCTAATTTTGGATTGTGTGCAAGAAGGATTTTAAAGAGCTTGGAATTCGCGTCAATGGCCTCTCTGGGTTTAGGCCCGTCATGCTCGCCATACATCAGTGCCGCCGGATCAGTCACACCACCTAAAAGGAAATTCTCTCTTAGCACAAACTGATTTTCTAGTATTTGAATTCCTAGACTCAAAAACTTTTTCTTCCAAACAGGCCAGTCACAATAGTAGTCATGGTTCCCTGGAACGAGCCAAGCTTTACCGGTTTGGCCAAGCCGCTCAAGGGGTAAAGAATCCTCCCCATATTTACTTAGATCACCATCAGCAATGTCACCGGTTAAAGCGATGAGGTCAGCGTTGGCGGCGAGAGTTTTCTCGACCACTTTTTCGACATAATTTTTTCTAATGGTGAGCCCTATATGAAGATCAGTAATGTGAGCTATTTTAAATCCCTCAAGCTCTCTTGGAAGATTCTTAATGAGAATATCAAGAGCTAGTACCGAAGGCCCACGTCTGGCGACAGAGTGACCCACAAAAAGTGAGACGACTGACAGAAAAAGGACAAGAGG
>CANETG010000274.1 GCA_947440875.1 Bacteriovoracaceae bacterium | reverse complement strand
CATTGAAGTGGAGTGAAAGATTTACGGGAGTGAACGGTTCGAAAAAAAAGTGGCGGGAGAGAGGGGACTCGAACCCCCGGCCTTCTGCGTGACAGGCAGACGTTATAACCAACTTAACTACTCCCCCGGAGCTATAAATGTTCACCAAATATAAAGACCTACCCCGCCATCGTCAAGCCAAATCCATGGAAAAATACTGATATTGGGGCGCAGCATATGGTATCATTACTCCACTCTAAGGATTGAAATGAAGTCTGTTTTCATCACAGGTGGGACCACTGGTATCGGTGCTGAACTCGCCAAACATTATGTCGAGAAAGGCTGGAAGGTTGGCGTTTGCGGAAGAGACAAACAGAAATTTGAAGAAAGTTTCACTCATCAGCGCGAAAGCATTTCATTCTACGCCGTCGACGTCGCCAACCGTGACGAGCTTAAAAATGCGATCAAAGAATTTTCGGGTCTCATTGGCCTAGATCTCCTGATCGCCAATGCGGGTATCGGTTACAAATTTAAAACGAAAGTCCCTGACTTCGAATTTAGCTACAAAATGGTTCACGTGAATCTTTTAGGTGTGATGTACGCTTTTGAAGCCGCTCTTGATGTCATGATTCCGCGTTCAAAAGGCCAGCTCGTTGCCGTTGCCAGTATCGCTGGATACAACGGGCTTCCTGGAGTTTCGGCCTACAGTGCGACCAAATCTGCTGTGCAAAAGTACTGCGAATCTCTCCATCTCGATCTTCGCCAGTTTAATATAAACGTCACGACGATTAATCCTGGTTTTGTGGATACACCGCTGACCCAAAGTAATCATCATCCGATGCCGTTTCTCATGGACGCTCCTAAAGCTGCGAAGCTCATCGCTCGGGCGATTGAGAAAAAGAAGATGACTTATCACTTTCCATTTCTGTTTGCCGGAGTTGTTCGATTCATCGGAATTCTCCCTCGCACTTGGTACCGATTCCTTTTTAGTCTCAAAATGTTTAACTACAGCAAGGAAAAATAATGAAACTTTTTATTCTCATGATGTTTGTTTCTCTTTCTTGTAACGCTCTTTCTCCGGCAACGAAAAAAGAAACACTATCAGCTAAAATACAAGTGACAGAAGCCAAGCCCGTTCATCCTGCGCTGAAGAAAGAAGAAGACTGTGATGACAAGGCAAAGAAGCCGATTGAGATTAAGCCAGAGACGATCACTCTCGGTGGAAACACTGGTTGCACTCTTCCGGAGTAGTCAAAACCAGAGCTGAAATTTTTCTGCGATAAGCTGAAAAGAAACTCCAGCCATCCAAACTGCGGAAGCAGCGATCATATGCCCAAAGATCACGAGAATAAGATCACCTTCCAAAAGTCCTGCGCAGATAAAGAAAATACAAAGCGCCGGGATGAAGTTAGAAAAAGGAATGGGTAGCGGAAGCGAAAGAAAGGCAGCTGAAAGGGTGATCGTTAACCCGCAGATGATGTGAACCCCGCGGGAGTTAATTTTCGGGTGCTTCAAGGTAGAGATCTTTGAAGTGAATTTATTAAACTTCACTGCCGCCCGATAAATCATGTTCAATTTCTCATTCGAGAGCCTGAGATCTTTCATCCTCTGGGTCAGCAAAGGTTTCCCTAAAAAAACCATTCCTAATCCCTGAAGTAAAACAACAAGACCCAGTAGTGTAGAAAGTCCTGGAATCGGAATGGGCTGCATGAAGGGAAGAATACTGATAAGACTGACGATGAGAAGGGCCTCATCGCCAATGCGGTCGACGATGGAGCCTAAAGTTATTTCTGGAAGATGTTTGACCTCATCAATGGCCTTGATGAGTCTTTCACTCAAGCGTGATTCTTTTTATTGTAGCTAATTGATGACCAAAGCGAGAGTCCGATGAGTTCTGCACCGATGAGTCCTGTGAAGACTTCTGGAATGTGCGCAATCGTCCCACCAAACATGATGAGAGCGAGAACTCCGATGGCGTAAAATGCTCCGTGCTCAAGAAAGCGGAATTCAGCGAGAGTTCCTTTATCAACGAGCATAATCGTGAGGCTTCGTACGAACATGGCACCAATACCGAGACCAATCATGATGATGAAGAGGTTGTTTGTAATTGCAAATGCTCCGACAACTCCGTCGAACGAAAACGATGCATCGAGAACTTCGAGGTAAAGGAACATTCCCATGCTGGCTTTATTGAGATCGAGTTGATCTGTTTCATCCGGAGAGTGAAGGAAGGCACCAATTCCATCCACCACAATGAACGTAAGAAGGCCCATGAGTCCGCTCACGAGAAATGTCATGCTTTCTTCAGGCTTCTGGAAAGTTGAGAAAATATAAAGAAAGAGAATCGTCATCCCGATGGAAACGGCTTCCACGCGGCCAAGCTTGGCGATTGGTTTTTCAATCACACTGATCCAGTGAATTTCCTTGGCCTCATCGAAGAAATATTTGAGGGCGACCATCATCAGGAAGGCCCCCCCGTAGGCAGCAATACTCACGTGAGCAGCAAGCATAATCTGGGCATACTCTTCAGGTTTAGTCGCTGCGAGAACAAGAGCATCGATGGGATTCACGTGCGCCATAACTCCAACGAGTGCCAAAGGAAAAACGAGACGCATTCCGAAGACGGCGATCGCAATACCCCAAGTAAGGAAGCGATGTTGCCAGAGCGGAGTCATTTTTTTCAAAACGATGGCGTTGACGACAGCGTTATCAAAAGAAAGTGATACTTCAAGGACACTCAAGACTGTGGCAAGAAAGAGTGCCGATAATCCACCTGCGACTGTGCCGGTGTAAAAATGTCCCACACCAAAAGCGCAAGCTGCACCAATGAGTGATAAAAGAATCGAACCCCTAAAATACTTCATCATCTGAATGCTCCTTAAACAAACCCTATCATCAACCAAAGCACTCAAAAAAGCATGCGAATTCTCTTTTATCGAATTGATTGCTGCGCTCTGCAGGCACAGTATTTTTATTATCGATGATTGGGTTTGGGAAATGCGAATCAGCTGGCGCGGGCCCTGGTCGTTGGACCTTCAATAATATTTCTTTCGGAAACGATCTCGTTGAGATTCCAGAAATCCCAGGCGTAGCCCATAAAAAGAAGGCCGCCAGTGAGTAACCAAACCAGACCTGAAATCCATTTCCCAACATAAAAACGGTGAAGCCCAAAGAAGCCACCGAAGGTGAGGAGAATCCAGCTAATGTTATAGTCGTACTTTCCTTCCGCAAATTTCAAGTCACATTTTCTATCCATCTCCGGAATCAGAAACGCGTCGACGATCCACCCGATACCCAGGAGCCCGAACGTGCACATCCAGATCGTGCCGGTGACTGGCTTACCGAAATAGAAACGATGAGCTCCTGTGAATCCGAAGACCCACAGGAGATATCCCACTGCTATTGAGTGAGTGTCTTTTCTCATCAATGCCAGGTAAGGCTTAGCTCTCGAGCGTTTTTCCACGAAGTTTCTTTCGGCGTAAGAACGAGAGTTTTTACATCTTGAAAGTTTGCTTTCGGAGCACAGGTCGTGAATTGATTTTTCCATTCCTGGTAGGCACCATAGGGAGCAACGACCTGACCACCTTGAGGAGTTGAGGCTGGATCACGCTGATTCATGTTCAGGAGGTGATATTTATTCTGCTGATCAACCCAAGCGATGGTCCAGTTAGCGGGAAGAATT
>CANETG010000273.1 GCA_947440875.1 Bacteriovoracaceae bacterium | reverse complement strand
TAAGTTATTCGACGTCGACGTCAAACGGTTTTGGATAGCACCGAGGTAAGCGCGCTGCCCTGAAACTTTTTCAATCGCAGAGTCGAGAGAGGCAAGAGATTCTTGGGATCCTTGTTTCGTACCAACGTCGAGTTCAGAGACACCTAGACTCTCGAGACGAGAGTTCGCCGCGCTGGCGTCATATGAAATTCTATCCTCGAAAGAGTCGTTATTTACGCCGATCTGAAAGTCATACTTTTCGCCTTCGCCGTTAAGGAGCTTCTTCCCGTTGAACTCAGTCACCTGTGAGATACGCTCGAGTTCAAGCTTGAGGTTTTGATACTCCATGTTCGTCATACCACGCTCGACATCACCCACTGTATCTGAAGATGTCTGCATGGCAAGTTCGCGCATGCGAGTCAGGATTGACGACACTTCGTTGAGTCCACCCTCTGCCGTCTGAACTAGCGAGATACCGTCGTTGGCGTTACGGTCAGCTTGTTTCATCGAGCGGATGTTTGCTTTCATTTTTTCTGAGATCGCCAGACCTGCAGCATCATCAGATGCTTTTGTAATACGAGTACCAGATGAGAGCTTAGAAAGAACACCTTCAGACTCTCTGTTGCTCGTGCCTAGTGCGCGTTGAGCAGAGATTGAAGCCATGTTCGTGTTAATACGGAAACCCATAAAATCCTCCTTGGTTTGTCCTCATCAAATCCGTGATGATCAGTTCCCAACCTTGAGATACTTCTAAGCTTCCGTGCTTAAGTGAATTTTTAATGTCGAACACTACATGTGTCTGACAATGTTCTTCTCGGAGCGGAAAAAAGTTTCTTAAGACTATTTTAAAGAAAGTGTAGAAGTTTTTGCCTGACGAAAGTGATCACCTACGCGGGAAAATTGGAGTATTCAAACAGATAGAGCGTTTTCAAGTTCATCTTCGGCCGATATGATAGACTAATGCGCCACTCTTTACCCATTCTCGTTTGCAGTAACAACGAAGATTATCGATCTCTGGTTCGCGAAATGCTGGGAAAGAACGGATTTTTTCACGTTCTCGAAGCGGGTGATAAGAATGAAGCAAAAGATTTACTGAAAGGTCAGGGACAGAATGCTCTCACGATCATTCAAATTGATCTTCTCGATGAGGAGATTTCAAACTCACTCAAGAAGAATGGACAGTTCATTGTTCTCTCTCAATCAGACTCAGAAGAAAACATCGTAAAGTCAGCAATTCTTGGAGTGGAACATTTCCTCTCTTTCCCTTTCTCTTCGAGACATCTTCTCGAAAAAATCGATTCGCTTATTTCTTAGTGGTACTCTGAGTAGGGGAAAGCGTTCATTCCTGACCAATGCTTCAGATCCACTTCCACATTCTGATCAAACTCTTCAAGCGTATAGTCTTTATTCTTCAAAATGATCTTCGCGTATGTCAAAACGTTCCCATTGTTCCAATGGGCAAGATCAAGATTCACCATCCGAGTCCACGTGCCCGTATTGATGAAGGTGGTTCCGTCATTGAAAATTCTCAGAGTGGGATTGTGTGTGTGGCCAACGATAAGAACTCTCGTGTCCTGGTGATTCTCAAAGTATTGCCGAGTGAGCGTTTCAAAATCCTGGAACAATTCAAGTTCGCGGAGTAAGTCAGCGATCACTTTAAGTAGGCTCCGCTTCATTAAGTAGTAGTGCCAAAAACGAACCATAATAAAGTAATAGAAATTTGAAAGCATGAATCTAAGGGTAAAGAAAGTATCGAAAATCAAGCCGTGAATCATGAAATGTTTGATCGGTCTCACGGCATTGATATAGCTTCTTTCCTGCTTATACTTATTGATGACATTCGTGACGTAATAAGAACCCCAGGGAGGAATAAAGTAGCGCTCTCCGCTGAGGGTTTCGACCACTGCATTTTCCTGGTCGAAGTCATGTGCCACTTCATATTGATGACCATGAAGAATAGAAACGCCCTTCACCGGCTTATACGTGCTAATCTGATTGGAGAGAGTGAGACGATCACGGAGCGGACCAAAATAGGCGAGAAAATCTTCTTTAACCGATTCAAAAACAAACTCGGCGTCGTGATTACCGATAATGTAGACGATGCTCTTTCCACTGTGAGAAACGAAACGTTTCAAAGCATCAAGTACGCCTTTGTGCGCTGACATGATCATGTGAAGTTTCGCGAGTGCTGCTTTCTCGCTCCAGAATTCATCGTCGTAGAATTCAACGTAAGGGACAGCGAGGAAATCGAGAAAATCGCCGTTGATAATCAGCTCGACTTCAATTTCAGCATAATCTCCTGTTGAGTAATAATTTAAAAAATCGATTAGTTCACGATCGTAATGAAAATCTTCGAGGAGATTTCTCTTTCCTTTGAACATCTTTCCTGCCGAAAGATGAAGGTCCGAGATGACTAGAACTACTTTCTGAACGTTATTTTTGTGGTGGGACTTCATATGCCTTTTTGCCGAAAATAAGTTCTACGTCCTGAAATGCAGGGCTGACGGGGATGAATGTGACGGATGTACCAGTTGAATTATCAATCTCAACTGACTCCGATTTTCCCGATGGAACGGAAATATATTTTAGTAGTTTTCCTCGAGCTTCGAAACGACCCACTTGATCTGAGAGCGAGCGGTTTTCGACAATAACTGAAAATAATTTACGTTCTTTTTCGGGAGAGAGAACTGACATTCTTCGGTCCATTACCTGAATGATAAATACCTCAGATTTTGATGCCGCTGCATGTGCTAAAACCGGAAGTAGTAGGAAGAGGCAAAACTTCATAGCATAAACCTTAATTCAGATAATCTCTTCACTTCATCTCGAAGACGAGCGGCTTCCTCAAATTGGAGAGCACTTGCCGCTTCTTTCATCATCACCTTCAGCTCTTTGATTTTAGCATCAATTGCTTCCGGTGAGAGACTCTCTTCTTGAATTTCTTTCCGAGCTTTCTTGTCAGACTTCTTGGCCCCTCGAAGGATCTCGATCACACCCCCACCTACATTTTTTTTGATGGTGGTGGGAGTCATCCCATTCTTCTCGTTGTAAGCAATTTGTTTGAGCCGTCTGTCTGACGTTAGCTTCATCGCCTCTTCTATACTAGGAGTTTTCCGGAATCCGTAAAGAAGTACTCTTCCTTCAGAATTCCGGGCGGCCCGGCCGATCGTTTGAATGAGTGAGCGGGTAGATCTGAGAAAGCCCTCTTTGTCGGCATCCAGGATACCAACGAGTGCCACTTCGGGAATATCAAGACCCTCTCTTAATAGGTTAATCCCAACGAGGATATCAAATTCACCGAGGCGAAGGTCCCGAAGAATTTCCATTCTCTCAAGAGTATCAATATCAGAGTGCAGATACTTAATTCGCATACCGACACCACGATAAAAAGTCGTAAGCTCTTCGGCGAGCCGTTTTGTGAGTGTGGTGATGAGCACACGGTAACCTTGGTTGATAACTTTTTTTGCCTCAACGAGCATGTCATCAACTTGGTTTTTGGCGTCTCGAAATTCAATCAGCGGATCGAGAAGACCTGTTGGACGAATGATTTGCTCTGCGTACTCGCCATTGACTTTCTCCAATTCATAGTTCGCTGGAGTCGCTGAGACGAAGAGTACCTGACTATATTTTGTTTCAAACTCTGGGAAATTAAGAGGCCGATTATCCAGAGCAGAGGGTAAGCGGAAACCAAAATC
>CANETG010000272.1 GCA_947440875.1 Bacteriovoracaceae bacterium | reverse complement strand
TAATCCCTGAGGGAAACTTGTTGGCATCAACTGCCAAATTCCCTGCTGAAGCGGCCATAGTCTGTGACATGTCTTTCTCCTTCAATTATGTGAGTCGTCTTCGTCTTTATCTGCGAATCGAAATGGCTTTACCCGTTTGTTACCGCCTAGGCGTTTGGGAGCATTATCAGGTTCACCAGTGGGGCCTTCACCCTTCTCCCAGTGCTTGTACCATGTGTCAGGCTTAGGTTCTTGACCTTTTTCCTCATTAATTCTGACTGCTTTTTCAATTTCTTCACGCTTTCTTACCAGTACCTGGGAACTTTTTGACACTGGCAAAGGCGATTTTTTAGTAGGGGTCGAATTTTTTTCATGAACAGAGATGTCGATCGTGATGTCTCCGGTCACTTTAGTCTGGCAGGAAAGTCTTTCTTTCGTGATGTGAAAGACATTCCCCAGAAGACGAGTTTCTTCAAAGGGCTGCGGATTGAGATTCAACTCCCCACTCTTGATGATGATCACGCAGTCACCGCAAGAGGCGCATCCGCCGCAGTTTGATTTTATTTTTTTTCCAGCTTTTTTAAGCTGCTCGAAGAGACTGCGTTCGCCGTCTACTTCGATGACTTCTCCAGAGGGCCACAATGTACATTTGTAATTCATACTACTTTCTTAATTTGCTTCTCGATTACTTCCGTAATCTTGCCCTTTAAAGGTTTTAAAAAGAATCCAAGATCAACAGTGACAACCACTTCTTTTTCCAGGAATTGAAGTTTGGCCTCAAAGCCCGTTCCCTTAGCAGTGAACGTGTAGTTCGTATCATCAGTCTTCACGTCCGCACTCACGCCAAATTTCTGAATGACTTCAGGAATTCGTTTTTTGGCTTCTTCGTAGCCCTGGGCCTTATCAGTGATGTTGGTGTACGGAATTTTTAATTCCATGGGGTTGTTCCTTTTTTAACGAGTACCTGTTGAGCCAAACCCACCTGACCCTCTTTGCGTTTCATTCAAACGAGAAGTCGCGACGTATTTGGCTTGAGTGACAGGGCACAGAACCAGTTGAGCGATCCGAAGACCGTGCTCAATCACATAATCAACACTCGAAAAATTGCCGACGATGATACAAACTTCACCACGGTAATCGCTATCGATGGTGCCCGGAGCGTTCACGATCATGAGTGGAGACTTAAGAGAAAGACCCGAGCGAGGGCGCACCTGGACTTCATATCCCAAAGGAATTTCCATGGCGATTCCCGTGGGGATGAGAACCCTCTCCCCGGCTTTAACCGTCATCGACTTCTTCTCCGGAATGCTCGCTCGGATATCGGCACCCGCGGCACCAGCAGAAGCATAGAAAGGAAGCTCAAACCCCGGATCATAATGATCCAGGGTTTTAATTTTCACTTCTACGTGATCGGCTAAGACGAGAGACATTACTTAACCTTCTTGGCGATCGGAGTGACAGCGCGGGCAGAAAGTTTAATTTTTCCGAAACGATCCACTTCAAGAACTTTCACATCGATCTGCTGACCTTCAGTCAGGTAATCATTGGGATCATTCACGCGTTCATCGGCGATTTCTGAAACGTGAACAAGCCCTGCTAGACCCGCCACGATATCAACAAACGCTCCGTACTCTTTAATCGTGACAACAGTACCTTTATAGACGGCACCGATCTTCGGACCATTGAGCTGCATTTCTGCCAGAGCAATAACTTCATCAATTTTTTGAACGTCAACACCGAGAACTTTAACCGTTCCGTCTTCTTGAACATCCATCGTGACTTTGAAGCCTTCCTGGAGAGCTTTGATGTTTTTTCCACCAGGACCGATGAGAGCACCGATTTTATCTGAAGGAATTTTAAACATCTTGATCTGAGGAACTCCCGCTTTGAAAGCAGGACGATGAGAAGTAATTGTTTTCGCCATCTCTCCCAGGATATGAGTGCGGGCCTCTTTTGCTTGTGCAAGTGCTTCACGGAAAATCTGTTCAGAAATTCCTGCAATCTTCATGTCCATCTGAATCGCCGTGATTCCATTGGCAGTTCCGGCAAGTTTAAAATCCATGTCTCCGAGATGATCCTCGTCCCCGAGAATATCTGTGAGAATCTTATACTTGTCGCCTTCTTTAATGAGTCCCATCGCGATTCCCGCGACTGGACCTTTGAGAGGAACACCAGCGTCCATGAGTGCCATAGAGCCCGAGCAAACTGAACCCATCGATGATGAACCGTTTGATTCTAAAACTTCGCATGCAATGCGGATAGTGTAAGGGAAATCAGCTTGAGCAGGCATCGCTTTTTTGAGCGCGCGTTCAGCCAGGTTTCCGTGACCCACTTCACGACGACCAACACCTCTGTAACCACGAGCTTCACCGACCGAGAACGGCTGCATCGCATAGTGGAGATAGAATTTATCGTAACCCACACCGTGAATGGAGTCGTACATCTGCTCGCCTTCTTTCCCACCGATCGTCACTGCAGCAAGAACCTGAGTTTCTCCACGAGTGAAGAGTGCAGATCCGTGAACTGAAGAAAGGATAGATGTTTCCGTTTCGATTGCGCGAACTTTATTGACTGGGCGACCCGCGATGCGCTTTTCTTCATTGAGAATATCCGCGCGCATCAGTTTGTAGAGAACTTCGTCAGTAACTTTTGCTGCTTCTTTTCCGAAGTCAGAAGTTTCTGTTAAGCCAAATTTTGTAGGGTTGGCCTTGAGACCTTCTTTGATTTGTTTTTTCAGAGCAGACGTGGCCTGCGAACGGTCTTGTTTGACGTTGATCGCAAGAACCAAACGGGCCGCAGAAGTAAATTCTTTGAAAGACTCAGTCATGAGAGTGGCGTTCGGTGTGACCGGAGCGAAGTCGCGTTTTTTATGACCGACTTCTTTGACCATGGTCTCAACGAGCTTACAAAATTCTTTAATGTGAGTGTGGCCGAAAGTGATTGCTTCGAGCATATCCGCTTCAGAGACTTCATCTGATTCGCCTTCGACCATGAGAACCGCTTCTTTTGAGCCGGCCACAAGAAGTTCGATATTAGATGACTTGAAATCTTCTTTGGAAGGATTGAGAGTCAGTTTGCCATCGAGCCTTCCGACTTTCGCAAACCCTAGTGGACCGTTGAAAGGGACGTCAGAAATTGAAATCGCAGCCGATGCTCCGAGACCGGCGAGAACTTCTGGATCGCCTTTACCAAATGAGACAACCTGAGCTGTGACGATAGTCTCGTACATGAAGCCTTCAGGAAAAAGTGGACGAAGGGGACGATCGATGAGTCTCATGATGAGAATCTCAGCGTTGGAGGGGCGGCTTTCGCGCTTCATGAATCCACCGAGGAATTTTCCAGCAGCGTAAAACTTTTCTTTATAATCAACCATGAGGGGGAAGAAGTCTTGGCCGTCGTTGACTTCTTTGGCGCACATGAGAGTGACAAGCACTTGAGTCCCTTCGCAAGACGCGAGGACCGACGAAGTCGCTTGCTTAGCGAAGCGTCCCGTCTCGAGGGTAATTTCCTTACCGCCGTAGTTTAGTTTAAATTCTTTTTTGTTATTCAACATAGGTTCTCCTGAAACGCGCACACCAAAGGGTATGCCATTAGTTTTTATGTATTGATGATTTTTTTGGATTTTATGAGTCGGAAAGTTTGAGAGATAAAAAGTGCAGTGAGGATATCAATCAGAACGTCATCACTAAGCTTT
Source organism: Bacteriovoracaceae bacterium (assembly GCA_947440875.1). Classification (GTDB taxonomy): domain Bacteria; phylum Bdellovibrionota; class Bacteriovoracia; order Bacteriovoracales; family Bacteriovoracaceae; genus Peredibacter. The sequence goes on along the minus strand of CANETG010000272.1, from coordinate 22 downwards.
TAATCTCTTAAACACTCTTGCC
>CANETG010000271.1 GCA_947440875.1 Bacteriovoracaceae bacterium | reverse complement strand
TTTGATGAACAAAGAAGCCATTCTTATTATGGAGAGAGCGTTCAAAGAAGCCAAGATGCATGAGATGCCAGCAGAACTCATTCGAGAAAATATCTTAGCCTCATTCAAAGGCCATGCTCTCGAAGGATTTTTTCGGAGTAGTCCGCGCCTGATCGATTTTTTTGTCGAAGTTCTAAAAGACGAGAAAGCGATGATCTCTGCACTTCAGATTTTTAAAGATAAGCCGCGGATGAAGATTTATTTTTATCTTTGGATCGTGATCATGTTCTGCTCTTATTTCTTGCGGAAGCTTTTTATCTCCAAGTTCTGGAGCAGAGGGATCCGCGCGCTGGCGTCTCTCACGTTTTCCCTGACAATTTCTGTGATCACATTATCGAGCTTCTGTCTCGTCTTCGAGACAGAGATGAAGCCCCTCATCAGGATCATTAAGCGCTACATTTAGAGTTTCGGAATACAGCCGATTTTTTTATCGTGGGGGGGAAAGCTTCCTGGAGTTCCGGTCGTTGACGTGGAACCGTTTGAGACTCCACCTTGGGTGGCGAGGTCTTGAGCACTTCTTATTCGGTAAAGTTTCTGAGTCGAGCCCTTCACAAACGGTGTCGATTTATTGAAAGGGTAGTAGAAAAATGTTGTTACGTTGGCGACATTTTCTTCGGTCGGTTTCGTGAGGACGTTATTTTTTAGATAAAACCAAACTGCTTTGAGATCCGTTTCGCGAACGAGGAGATAATCCGGATTGGTGGGGACATCATCACCATTTTGATCTTGAATGATTTCAGCTTGTTTTTCACCGATGTAGAGACCTTCGGTATCTACACCAATCACATCACGGAAGGCCTTGTACAGAGGATTGGTGGTATTGTATTCCCTTGAAGTCAGACAGAACGAACGAAAGCTCGAAGAATTCGAATCAATCCAAGGGGCCATGTAATAACCGAGAGCTGGTTGGGTCGCAGCTGGGGCCGTAGTCGTTGAATCTGGATCGACAATCACGAGCTGAAGACCAGAAAACTTCGCAAAGAAATTTGATGCCGCTGGAATGGATCCGCCGAAATTTTTTGTTTTTTGAACAATGGCATCGTTAATATCAAGGAAGGTATTTCCGTTGTTGTCAAAGAAGCGTGGATCTTGCGTATCCCAGAAATTGAAAACTCCGGGAATATTTTCTAAGCGCGGGAAGGTCGCGTCGTCGCGGTTTCCGAATTTGACAACGTCATGGCAGAAAGCCTCGCGGGAAACCCCAATCAGTGGATCTGGAACATTCCTCGGGAGGTAGTAGTAGTGGCGGCGATAACCAAAGTTGTAGTAGTAGTCAGTGGCACCCGACGGGAGAGTCTCCATCTCAAAGTCACGGATGATACAAGTGAACTGAGAAATCGGTGCAACCTTGAGTGTTCCCAGGAGATCGATGTTTACTTGAGTTGAATCTTTCACGATCTGAATCGTGTCGGACTTTGCTTTCGAGTTTATTTCCATCAGAGTCAGGATGAAAGTTTTCTCTTCGGGGAGATTGGAGATATCTACTCGCACTGAATTTGAACTCGCGATCGTGACGACATCAAGATTTGTCGTCGCACCCGTTTCATCTTTGGCGACGAGCTGACACCGCGGATTGGCAGTATCACCTTCGATGGGAAGATTACAAAAATTGAAAACGTTTCCGAGTCCAGACAGTGAGATCGCTTCCGTGACATTTAAAGTGGCATAAAGAATCGAAGCACCACTGGTGACTTTATCCGCGCAAAACGAATTACAGTTTCCGAACGTGACGGGCTTTCTATCCTTACAACCACAGAAATCTGTTCTAAATTTCAGCGCGCCATCCGGTCGAGTGACTTTGATTTTTACGCAGGTCCTTTTATTATCGGTGCCCGTTTCGATCTGCTCGCCAGTTTCGCAAACTGGATCGGGTTCAGTTAAATATTCATCGGGAGTAATGGTGGCGCGACTGGAAATAGTGTCTTGGCATGAAACGAACCAAAGACTCATCATCATGAGAATCATCATTTTTAATAGAGAATAATTGCGAGAGTCCATATCCATAAACCTCGTGCCAGGCACTCTTCGTCTTATCGAGCCCTGAGTTAATTACTTGAATACATGTTAATGTCTTCCATTCTGTGGAAGATGTTTTTTCCTTAAGTCTTGGGAATTGTGCTTTAGGTTTTTCAACATGCTCCAGAGGCTGGCGTAGATTGATGGCATTTCGGATAGATTTAGTCGATTACCATCCCCTTACTCTTCTAAAGTTTTTTCCTTGGAACTCCGATAAACTGGTAAAATTATACGTAACAGGAGACTGACATGACTAAAGCCGATCTGATTGCTGTCATCGAAAAACAAGCAAACCTTCCTCACCACCAGGCGGAGAAGATTGTGAATATCTGTTTCGATAGCATGATTCAGGCACTCTTTGATGACGAGCGAATTGAGATCCGCGGTTTCGGCTCATTTGCTAACCGGAATTACAAGGCCTATGAAGGACGAAATCCTAAGACGGGCAAAGTGGTGAAGGTCTCTCCGAAGAAAGTTCCGTTCTTTAAAGTCGGAAAAGAATTGAAAGAGATGGTCGACGCAGGAAAAGATAAATACGTAATCAGAGAAGCATAAATAGTTTCTAAGGCCACTACCCGCGGGTCGGGCGAGTGGCCTTTCTTTTTGGTAAAAATTACACAGCTCTTTGGTCCGCCTTAACCAATCATTAACCCCACTCGAGATGTTTTTTTGTAGCCTATTCTCCAATCAGGAGATCTACGTGGACATATTTAAAGACATCATTATCCCCGTCATTGGTGGTCTGGGGATTTTTTTTCTGGGTTTAGAGTTCATGGAGAAGGGGATTCAAAACCTTTCCGTCAACCGGATGCGAGAACTCCTCGCGCGGGTGGCAGGCACTCCCGTGAAAGGACTTTTCGTCGCAGGAATATCGGCGATTTTTTTCTGCTTCTCAAAGAGAGAGAAGAAAAAAAACATCGACCTAGCCCTCATGGATTTCTCTCTTATTTTCTACGGCCTCTCACTTCTTACGGGAGGACTAAAGCCACTGAAGGATCTGCCCGAAGTGCTATCTCTTCTGTCGTCACTGAAGGCCGATTCGTTCGGGAGTGTCGAGCGTGCAGAGTGGCTCATCGTCCGAATCGCAGCAGAACACCGCTCAGTGGAGCGCTACCTTCCAGTGGGGGAGAGAGAACGAAGTGCGGGACTTGCTTAATCCAATAACGCAAGGCTTCGCCGACAAAGAAAAAGTATTAAGGACCTAACTCTTCCTAATTATTGACAGAAACTTCATCATCGAAGAAACTCGAATTTCCCACGTAATTCGATTTGGAGACGTGCCCGAGTGGTCCAAGGGAACGGTTTGCAAAACCGTAAAGCCTCCGGTTCAAATCCGGACGTCTCCTCCAAATAAAAAGAGCCTCTGAAGATTATTTCTCTCAGAGGCTTTTTTATTTCCTGTAATTATTAACTTTAGGATTCAATCACTTACTCCTGAGTGGCATCAACTGATCCTTTCACACACTGTCTGCTTCTTACTGTCGTTGGCTTGGTTTGGCTTAGATTTGGCTTAGTACTGCCATACAACAAAACCACTAAGCCAAAACCCTCAAATTTGTCTGACCATACAGCTGTATAGTCCAAAGAAATTATTCGGCTATACGGGCGTATGGTGGACCATACAACATTTTGAATTAGGACGGTAGTTATGA
>CANETG010000270.1 GCA_947440875.1 Bacteriovoracaceae bacterium | reverse complement strand
TCCTCACTACGTGATTGATGTCCCAGGTGGGCATGGAAAAGTTCCCGCTTTCAACCCAGAATCTCGCTCCTACTCGGGAAGCCTTGTGACTTTAAGTGGCGAAACGATCTCCAATCCCGAGCCAACTGCTCAGACTTAATCCTCTCCCTTCGTTGTAGTTAAATTTATTGAACATGGTACCATTTCTGAATGAGTCAGACGATCCTGATCGAGAACAACGAAGATCTCAAAAAAATATTCAGTCTTAACCTCAATACCTTTGTTGGTACTGATGTTGTTCTGCGAACGGGTGCGGACGATGCGATTGCTCTTCTGAAAATTCTTCCGCAGATTTCACTTCTCATCACTCGCGCGAAAGTTGGCGGTGATGAAACCGCAGTCAAGATTCATCAGTTCATGAAGAATGAAGGGCTCGGCACCACCATGATCATTCTAGGTGAGTGTCCTCAGCTCGCCGACCAAGTGCTCTGTTTACAGGAACCAGTCAGCTGGGAAATTCTCATTCGCCAGGCGGCTCAGGCCCTGGGAGTTTCCCTCCAAGATATTTCTCAACGTGTGAAACCAGACTACTTACCGATTGGGCTTCATTTTTTTCGCGACATCGAAAAAACTCCTTGTGATGTTTATATTCGGATTAAAAAAGGTCCGCACGAATATCAGTTCGTGAAACGAATTCACTCGAAAGACAGTTTCGATGTCGAGACGATTAAGAAATACGAAGAGCAGGGTCTGAAAGAATTTTTTGTATCCAAAGATTACATTCAATACTTCACAACGTTCGTTACCAATGCTCTCGTGCAGAAGCTCGAGCGGGAAGACTTAACTCTCGAAGAAAGAATCATGACGACGGCCCACGGACATGAAATAGTTCGCGACTCTCTGATTAACATTGGTTTTGATAGTTCCGTTATGGATCTTGCGGATGCATCAATTAGTTCAATGATTAAGTCCGTGAAGAATTCTCCGCAGATCGCGAACCTCCTCAAGTTCCTCTTCTCGAATAAAATATCTTACGCCTATCAGCACTCACACCTTCTTGCGCTCATCAGCCACTACGTTCTTTCCAAACAGAGTTGGTACCGCCAAGAGCATCTTGAGATCCTTTCGTTCGTGAGTTTTTTTTCGGACGTCACTTTGCGGTCGCATCAGCAGATGCAAGTCGGATCGATGCGGGATCTCTGGGAAGCGAATCTTACGGATGAGGAACGCGCGCAGACTATGAACCACGCCAAAGATGCTGTGACTCTTTTGAGTGATCATCCGCACGCGGATGAATACATCAAAACGGTTCTGCTTCAGAGTCATGGAAAATTAGATGGAGTGGGATTCGAAGATAACCCGAGCGAGGACCTGCATCCTCTATCAAAAGTGTTTATTATCTCTGATAACTTCATCAAAATTCTTTTGAATCCCGCCATGCCGAAAACGAAGAAAGATATTCTTCCGATTCTTTACGAACGCTTCACAAATCCGAGTTACCAAAAGATCATTAAAGCTTTGGAGCAGAAGTTCGAGTAATCCCGTAGTTAGATTACTGTCCACTTTATATATGTTGACGGTCCTACCCTCACCTCAGTAAATCCATATCATTCAATCACTGGGCCCGGCCCTTATAAAGGATACACATGAAGTTTCTCTCCATTGCGTTTTTGATCGCGTTTGTGATTCCTGCCCATGCTGCTTTCGTTTCCCTTTCTTGTTCAAATGCTACTGGGACTGTGATCTGGGAAGAAGGCGACAACAGCAACCTGGCGCGCCTGACTTATGACGGATTCGTGATGGGAGTTCTCGAAGTAGAGAGAGAAAAACTCCTGATCCAAAGAAAAGAAGAAATCACCCTTCGTGAACAGCTTATTGCCCAGTGTGGGGCTTCTTCAACGATGACTACTTTTGCCTCGAAAGTCATCATTACACCTGCTGCGAATCATCCCAATGCTCTCGAGTCGCATTTTCCAGACAGTAAGATTGTCGCTGATGTGATCTGCGAACAGATCGTCAGTTCACAGGCAAATTGCCATCCCTAACTTGAAGCATTAAAAGAAATTTGTTGAGAAACGAGGCCTCTTTTTGGGGCCTTTTTCTTTTGGAATCATCCTGACTTTCCGTTGACAGGGCAATGCCTACTCCCTATTATCAAGAGCACTTAAACGCGGTTGTAGCTCAGTTGGTAGAGCGTCTGCTTGCCATGCAGAAGGTCGTCAGTTCGAATCTGATCAGCCGCTCCATTTAAATCTTTTTAGTTCACGTTAGATAAAGGGCCACGTCATGTGGCCCTTTTCTTTTTAACAATCAAAATGTCCCAAATCTGTCTCAAGAGGATTTTATTTAATCATCTAGGTCCATTCCGGAGACATAGGTAACACTTCTCAATAGACCTTTTTGAATTATTTCACAATAAATTACTGTTATTGCGGTAACACCTCTTGCTAACACACCGAATACACATAATCACATTCAGATATCTCTATTTTTTACCGCTTTTACAGTAAATTATTGCAATAAATATCTGTAAAAGCCTTTTTTGATGATATATTACTGCTATGGCAGTAAATAATAGCTCTGAAGAACTCGCAAACATCATTAGAAACACGCGTAAAACGGCTGGTCTAAGTCAGCTCGAACTCGCCTCCAGAGCTAGAGTAGGCAAAACTCTCGTCTTCAATCTTGAGAAAGGTTCAGCAAAAGTGAGCTTTGAAAATCTTCTGAGAGTCTTGAAGGTTCTGAATATAAAGATCGAATACAAATTACCATTCAATACAGGGAATGAATGAAAAGAGCGGTGATTTTTGTTAACGGTGTAAAAGCTGCGGAACTCATAGAGTACGACCTTAAATCATACGAAATTAAATATTTGGAAAGCTATAAAGGCAATCCCATCTCTTTAACACTACCGGTTCAAGCGGGAAGTTTTACATTCAAAAACTTCCCTCCCTATTTTGAAGGTGTGCTACCGGAAGGAAGCATGCTGGAAGCTCTTCTGAAAACGAAGAAAATAAATCGCGATGATATGTTTTCTCAGCTCATGGCAGTCGGCGAAGATTTGGTTGGCCATGCAACGGTGAAGGAAGACATATGAAACGATGCCTTTTTACATATGAGATGCTGAAAAGTGGAATGTATTCCCTTCAAGGTTTGAAAAAACTCAATCCTCGGCTGAAGAATTTAAAGATCTTCCCCTATGATCACAAGGAGCAGATACGAGAAGTTCAAAAGCATGCAGGAAAAATTTCTATTCAGGGAATTCAGCCGAAGCTGAGTGCAAAATTGTCAGTGAAAGAAGAGAACTTTGTTCTTGTGGAGAAGAATGGTGAGTTTATTATAAAACCGCAGGTAAATGACTACCCGGAGCTCCCTCAAAATGAAGATTTAACGATGCATCTTGCTCAACTCGCAGGATTCGACGTTCCCTGGCATGGGTTAGTGAGGGCAAAAGATGATTCTCTCCTTTATGTCATTAAAAGGTTTGATCGACTTCCGAAAAACAAAAAACTACCGCAGGAAGACTTTGCTCAACTCATGGGGGCAACAAGAAGTACAAAGTATCAAACGAATATGGAGAAAGTCTGCGAGGTAGTTGAACAATTCGCCTCATTCCCTACACTCGAACTCGAAAAAATCTTCAAGCTCACCCTCTTCTCATTCCTAATTGGAAATGAAGACCTGCACTTAAAAAACTTTTCAATCCAGACGACTCAAAAGGGAGTTCGAAAACT
>CANETG010000269.1 GCA_947440875.1 Bacteriovoracaceae bacterium | reverse complement strand
GGGAAGATCGGAGGCACCGAAGGGTTGGCTCCATAAAGTCAGAGAAATTCATATTTAAGTTAAAAAAAAAGCCCCTCGGAAGAGGGGCTTTTTTTTAAAGAGCCACTTATCGTGCGCCCCGATTCACTAAAAGTATGGCGGAAGAAATTCGAAACAGAGAATCGCAATGAACGTTGGATAGAGTGCCCCTTTCAGTAATCCGAGAGGGCTGATCCCATCAGAACCAAAAGAATCTTTGAGAATTCCGTAGCCCGCAGGGTTCGGAGCATTCGCGATAACAGTCAGACCACCACCGGTGACGGCACCGGCAACCAGAAAATATTTCTTCGCATCTGAAAGTTCAACCAGAGTTCCAAGGTAAGTAAGAGCGGCATTATCTGTCACACCCGTCAGCGCAGTCGCACCAAAATAAAGTGGCTGATCACCGAGAGAGGCGATCAGACCCTGAAGCCACCAGGCCTGTTTACCGCCAAGAACGACGAGACCAGCGAGGAAAAATCCGACCATTAGTGAAGACTTCACCTGTACTTCATCTTGAAATTCTTTCGTCACGACTGTGAAGCCGAGGAAGAAAAGAAAGAGTCCCATGAACACAACCATGTGGTGAACAGTGAGAACAACACCAGCAAGGAAGAGAACGTGAATCAGAGTGACCCACATCGGAGGATGCATTTTCTCCGTATTATCTGGACGAAGCTGAAAGTCGCCAGTGAGTTCTTTTTTAAAGAAAAAAGAGATGGTGAGGGCACTGATGATGCACGAGATGGCCGCCTTGTAACCGAAGTTGATAAGCATGTGCGAAAAGCCCCAGTTCCATTTCGTTGCCACCATAAGCACCGGAGGTGCAGCGAAGTGGGAAAGTGTTCCACCGATGGAAACGTTCACGAAAAGAAGACCGATCGTTGCGTACTTAAATTTCGTACTCATTTCTTTTGAATAAAAATTCTTCAGAAGAATGAGCGCAGTCACCGTCATGGCTGCTGGCTCAGTGATAAACGATCCGAGGAGCGGTCCCACCACCAGAGTCGTTAGAAAGAATGCCATCTTACGATTCATCGGAATCAGTCTTGAAAGAGAGACGATGATTTGCTCGGCGAATTTAATAACTGGTCTGGTTCCGGCCATCGCCATGATGACAAAAACGAACGCCGGTTCAATGAAGGCAACTTCTTTTTCAATGTAATTCAGTGCAGGACCAGCGCCTTCAATGCCGACATAGGCAATCATGAAAACAGCTGCCCACATTCCAAAGACCGCCTCGACTTCTGCCATGAAATGCCAAAAGTTTTCCCCCATGGATCCTTCAGGATAGTGATGAGCGATCTTAGCGAACTTACTCACTAGAAATGTGTGCAAGATAGCGAGAGCGAAAATAATCGTGGCGACGAGCTGAATGGTCGTTGGTTGCATGCCTTCCCCTTAGAAAACTAATGTTTCATAAAGTTTAAAGGGGAATTGATTTTTGTGTGAAAATTCTTAGCCGTTTTTACCAATAGAGTTTACTGGGCAAGCGTCCATCTGTTCGATGCAAAGACTGATTTCGTCAGGTGTTTGCGGTTGCTTTTTGATGTAGGCATTTCCACTATCATCTTCGGCATAAAATTCTGGAGCACCCGAATAACAAACGTTGCAAGCGATGCAACCTTCTCCCCCGTCATCATCGGGATCAGTGCAGTAGAAGGCACCAGGAATATTTTTCGGATGTTTGTATTTTGGATTGGCCATAGGTCGTTAGTTTAGTGCTGCTTTCGGGGAGTATCAAGGATTTATCAGCGATTTGCTACGCATTATTTTTGACTTCAAACTTGTGTCTAGGTAGTTTGAATCATTTAACGGAAGGGGAAAATCATGGACCAGAAGATTTTAGAAGTCGCAAGACTTTGGAGTCAGAACGCCTATTTCACGGAAGAAGAGAGAAAAGAAATCACCTCTCTGATCGACCAACTTCCCCACTCGGAAACTGAACTCACCGAACGATTTTATCGCGACCTCGAATTCGGTACTGGTGGCCTCCGAGCTCCCATGGGCATGGGACAAAACCGGATGAACAAGTACAATGTTCGTCGTGCGACTCAGGCACTCACGGATACGATGCTTAAACATTTTTCTGGAAATTGCTCCGCCGTTATTTCTTACGACTCAAGAAACTTTTCTAGCGAATTTGCGATGGAGGCCGCGGGTGTGTTTGCTGCCAATGGGGTGAAGGCCCATGTGTTTCCTGAACTCACTCCTACTCCCATGCTTTCTTTCGCCGTGAGGTATCTCAAGGCACAGGCCGGGATCATGATTACTGCCAGCCATAATCCACCCATCTATAACGGGTTTAAGGCTTTCTGGAATGACGGCGCTCAAGTTGTCCCACCGTACGATAAAGAAATTATCACTGCCTACAATGCTCTCACTGACTGGGCAGCTGTCAAGCACATGACTTTTGAAGAAGCTCAGAAACATAATCTTGCCGCTTGGACATCCCCTGAAGTTGATGAAGCTTTTTATCAGGTGATTGAGAAAAAAGTTATCCTCGACCGTGACATGATCAGAAATCACGGTGGAGAAATTTCCATCGTGTATACATCCATCCATGGCACGGGTGAAATTCCTTGTGTAACGATTGCCAAGCGTCTCGGATTCACAAAATTTGTTTCAGTGCCTGAGCAGGCAAGACCTGATGGGAATTTTCCGACGGTAAAATATCCCAATCCGGAAGATCCGAAGGCACTAAAGCTAGCGGTCGATTTGATGCTCAAAACGAATGCCGATATCGTGTGCGGGACAGATCCGGATTGCGATCGTTTGGGGCTCGCTGTGAATGATCACGGTGAAGCGGCCTACCCGAACGGGAATCAAATAGGCGCCCTCATGCTTTATTATATTTTCGGACGGCACCAGGAAAAAGGAACTCTTCCCAAAAATCCCCTTGTCTTGAAATCTATTGTGACCTCCCCTATCCAGAATGCCATCGTAGAAAGCTTCGGTGGAACAGTAGAAGATACGCTGACTGGGTTTAAATGGATGGCCGGTCGACTCCGCGAGCATGAGATCAAAAAATCACCTTTTAACTTCGTCTTTGCTTCCGAAGAATCTTTCGGTTACATGCTCCACTCAGAGGCCCGTGATAAAGACGGTGTGTCATCGGTCGCGATCATTTCAGAGATCGCTCTCTACTTTAAAAAGAAGGGCATGAATCTGATGGAAGCTCTGGATTCGATCTATGAGGAATACGGATTTTTCTTTGAGTCACTCGTCTCTCAAGACTACGAAGGAGTAGCAGGGACTCAGAAGATTAATCGGATCATGGAATACTTTAGAAAATATCCCGAAAGTCATTTTGCTGACGAAAAAATAGTCGCCAAAGAAGATTATCAGGACAGCGTGCTCGAGCTTCCGAAGAGTAATGTTCTGTCCTTTACCTTCGAAAGTGGGAATAAGTTATTTCTCCGCCCATCAGGTACGGAGCCAAAAATCAAATTTTACACCATGGTGAGAGAAACATCGGGTACACTTGTAGACAAGAAGAACAATGCTCTTAAAAAAGTTAAGACGATCGAAAATAAAATCAAAGAGTGTTGCGAAAAGGCTTAAGTGAGTAAGGCAATTGTCCTCCTATCCGGGGGAATGGATTCTTTAGTTTGTGCAGGGCTTGCCTCCGAAGCAGGACATGAACTTCATTTTCTCCACATGGATTATGGTCAGAAAACTTCTCGCCGAGAGAGAAAATCTTT
>CANETG010000268.1 GCA_947440875.1 Bacteriovoracaceae bacterium | reverse complement strand
CGAAAACTGCTGATCCCGAGTTACCTTGAAAAGTATCCAGAGTCGTTGATATGGTGGACCTTTCAGAATTTCTTGTGATTCTTCCTTTAGGAGAAACCTTCGTCGGAAGCCCTGTTGGGTGACCGATCACAACGAGCTCTGCTGCGGAGTTCACTTTTCCGCTTTCACGAATTTTCAGTGGATTTCTTCCAACCACCTTCCGATCGAGGCGAATGATCGCAAAATCCATTGTGCCACTGAGTTGTGCCTCAACGACTGATTTACAGAGATAAATATTTTGGAGAGGAATGTTTTTAGTTGGGTCTTGAGAGGGGGATTTTTTATGGAAGTCAAAAACCCAAGCGAAGCTCTTGCAAACGCTTTCGGGAGTGGTGAAGGATTTGTAACAGTGACCAGCAGTCACGAGAAGATCAGGTCCCACGAGGAAACCTGAGCATATGGGAGCGACGGGTTGATCGGCATACGCCTCACCCGAACAAAGATTTTGTGCTTGTCCCAGGGTGCGGCCTTGACTGATTTCAAAAGTATTGGGTGCAGACGCTTTTTTGATTTGATTGAGGGGAATGAGACCGGCGGTGGAATTGGCGAGGCTTTTGTGCAGCGAGTTAGAGACCTGGAAAATATCCTGCCGATTATCAGTTCCGTAAACAACGTCGAGATCCAAGCTTACTGCCAGCGCAGAGGTGGCGGAGAATAGAGCTAAAACCGCGAAATTCAACATCGATAACTCCTAGGGCAAAGGAACTTTTGCTCGCCCCGTTATTCCAAATGAGAGAAAGAATGGAAACAAAATAATCCTTACAATGTCATATTTTTGACTCATAAAAAAAGAAAGGCCCCACAAGGGGCCTTTCACGTGAAATGAATTTTTTCGAAGAGGGGGAATTAAGCTTTTTTCGCCCACATATTACAGTACCCGGCCTCAGCAACATAAACTTCTTTCGACTTCATCGCATTCATCATCGCTGGGAGGATACATGCACCATTGCCCGCGCCGGCAGCAGCGTTGGCTTTATACTGCTTGCAAGTGCCGCAGTTTTTTCCGTTCTTAGCTTGCGGAGAAACATCTTTGTAACCGAGTTTTCCCACGGCCGCTTTCACTCCGGCAGCGAGAGCTTCGTTGAACAGACCCGATGCTTTTCCAACAACTGTTGAAACGGCAGCGAGAAGGAAAGTACTCTTGAGGAAATCACGTCTTTTCATGGAGGCCCCTTTGTAGATTGAAATTTTTTTACCAAATCTGATCGGCATATATTATCACAAATAAAACTACTTTCTCAGAGGGGAAACTAATGTACAACACTGTTCTATATGGCGAACTTTTGTTCGTATTATTTGTAGACACACGTGAACCTTGCCTCCTACACTTTAAGAATGAAATCAAAGACTAAGCCATTTACTTTTATCGATCTTTTCAGTGGATGCGGAGGCCTTTCTCATGGGCTAGAAATGGCAGGCCATCGTTGCCTATTGGGAGTTGACGTCAATAAAGAAGCCATCGAAACCTTCGCCGCTAATCATCACCAAGCGGCGGTTTATTTAGGGGACATTAAAAAGCTCACTGACAAAAAAATGAAAGATCTCATCGGTGGAAAACAAGTCGATATGGTCGTCGGTGGACCCCCTTGCCAAGGCTTTTCTACTGTCGGAAAGGGTCTAGTGGAAGACGACAGAAATAAGCTTTTTAAAGAGTTCGTTCGGATCGTCAAAATGACCAAACCAAGAGTTATTCTTTTTGAAAATGTGACGGGGCTGGTGGCCAAGAAGAATGTTGTGATCATGAAACAGATCTTCCAGTATTTTGAAAAACTTGGTTACAACATGGACGCGCGCGTCCTTTCGGCCGAAGAGTTTGGTGTTCCGGAAAAGCGCCGGCGCGCTATCATCATGGGTGTGAGAGGGGGAGAGTGTCTTTTTCCTGAAACTTCGCATGGGAAACGCGCCGACACAAAAGTCGTGACGGTCAAAGAAATATTGAAAAATCTCAAAGCGCGCGACGGGCGCGTTTATAATCACAACGTGAAAATGGCAGAGATCAAAAATACCCTCGATCGAGAGCGACTCAAGTTCATTCCTGCCGGTTGCGGAATCCGTTACGAGCACGATGAAAAAAAATATCTTCCGAAAAAATTAAAATACGGCATCGATTGGAAAACTCTCCAGGAAGGTAGATTCCGCCAAACTCGGCTTCAGCGTCTTCCGCTCAATGAACCGAGCCCAACGATCCTCACTTCGAGAACGAGTTACTACCACCCGGTTGAGCCCCGCTATCTCACGCCGAGAGAGGCGGCCGCGTGCCAAAGCTTTCCCAATGATTTCATTTTTCACGGCTCTCAGACCGCCGTCTTTCGTCAGATCGGGAATGCGGTCCCGCCGCTTCTGGCGCGGGCCCTCGGGGAATCAATAAAAAAAATTAGTTTCCGGAAAAGAAAGTTCGTGAAGAAAAAACTCGAACCGACCCTTTCAAAGAATGCGTTCCACTATCACGAGCCGACCTACCTTTAAGGGAATTTCATGGACATGATGAAAAAAGTTTTCAGCTACCGGATGCTCTGCCTGCTTCTCTTGGGCTACGCCGCCGGACTGCCGCTTCTTCTCATCGGTTCCACCCTTCAAGCTTGGATGACTGATTCCGAAGTTGATTTGGGAACAATCGGCATGGTTTCTTTAATTGGTCTTCCTTATACGATCAAGTTTGTGTGGTCTCCGTTCCTTGACCGATTCCGCGTTCCTTTCTTGGGACGAAGAAAAGGCTGGATGGTTGTTTTTCAAGCACTCCTCGTAGGAGCTATTTTTTCGCTCTCATTGGTGAATCCGAAAGAGAATCTGATGCTCGTTGGTGTCATTGCAACGATGATTGCTTTTTTTTCTGCCTCACAAGATATTGCGCTCGATGCTTACAGAAGAGAGATCTTACCAGATGAGGAATTGGGTTTTGGGTCCTCAGTGTACGTTACTGGCTACCGCCTTGGAATGCTCGTCGCCGGGGCCGGTGCACTCATTCTTGCTGACCAAGTTACTTGGGGAGATGTTTATTTATGGATGTCACTTTGCATGGTTCCCGCGATTCTTTTTACGTTGATCTCTCCCGGGGAAAGAACTGATCTTGTTGCCCCCAAAAGTATGACCGAAGCAGTCGTGGGCCCACTCAAAGAGTTTTTCACTCGCCCAGGGGCGATTGTGATTATTTTGTTCATCCTACTTTTTAAAGTCGGCGATCTCATGGCGGCCAATCTCACAACTCCATTTATTCTTCAGGCAGGATACACCAAGACGGATATCGGAACTGTCGCTAAAGGTGTGGGAATGTTGGCCACCATCGGTGGCGGACTTCTCGGGGGAGCGTTCATGCTCCGGATTCCCATGAAAATTTCATTGGTTATCTTCGGTCTTTTTCAGGCAGTTTCAACTCTCGGGTTTTCTCTTCTCACCATGCTTCCTGTGACATGGGGATCACTGGCGATGATCATTGGTTTTGAGAATTTCTCGGCCGGGATGGGAATGGCGGCCTACGGAGCTTTCATGGCATCTCTCACCGATAAACGCTTCACAGCTACTCAATATGCTCTTCTTTCATCAGTCATGGGAATTACCAGAGTTATCTTGCCGGCACCGACGGGTTACGTCGCCGATGCGGTGGGATGGAACATGTTCTTTATCATTTGCACTCTCGCGGCCATTCCAGGAATGCTTCTTCTGATCCCTGTGTTCCGCTTAACCCGTCCAGCGGCAACCGAGGTGTGATT
>CANETG010000267.1 GCA_947440875.1 Bacteriovoracaceae bacterium | reverse complement strand
GTGACTCCCGTGCGGCCCTTTTTCTATCGATCATCCATGAAAATTTTCTTATTTCTGATTTTTCTTTTCCCTCATCTCCATGCTGCCACCACCGAAGAAATCGCCTCGAGCGCGTCAGCTTCAAGAGATTGGCACACTCTTCTTCATTACAAGAGGAACATCTACTTTCAGATTGAATCCCAGGCGGATGGCGCCGGTTTTTTCTATGATGAGAATGGAAAATATGATCCCAAAGCGGAAATGATCGCTTCGGTGAAAGCTTTTCAGGATGAAAGTCGCCTCAAAGACGCTCGCCATCCTCAGTGCGCTTTCCCGGCACGATTCAATTATCTTAAAAAAATCTTTAACCTCAATCCGACTCTCGTTGAGTGCAAAGACTATAAGTGGTGGCGAGATAATCTTCCCTTCCATTCAGTCACGATTATTTTTGCCAGCTACTATGCTAATAATCCGGCTTCCGTTTTTGGCCATAGTTTTATGCGGATCAATTCCTCGGATAAAAAAAGTATCTCTGATTACGGAGTAGATTTTTCCGCACTCACCGATACTGATAGCGGTGTTATCTTCGCGGTCAAAGGTATCCTTGGTGGATACATCGGGCAGTACAACCTTAAGCCCTATTACATTAAGATGAATGAATACATTGAGAATGAGAATCGAGATCTCTGGGAATACGATCTCAATCTCAGTTCCGAACAAATTGACCGACTGCTTGGACATTTGTGGGAACTTCAAAAAAACACTTACTTCGACTACTATTTTTTTCGTGAAAACTGCTCCTACCAATTACTCACACTTCTTGAAGTCGCTAGCCCTGAATGGCATCTCTCAGATGAGTTCGATCTCGAAACGATTCCAGTCGATTCGGTGAAAGCCATCACCAGAACTAAAGGTGCCGTTAAAGAAGTGAACTATCGCCCGGCATTTAAAAAGACTGTCACACAAAGACTGGAAAATCTTTCTCGCCTCGAGCGGACTCAAATGAAATCCCTCGTGAACGGTGAAGTCGGTCCAGGGGAAGTGACTTCGGCCAGAGTGCTTGAAGCGGCGATCGCTTTGCTCCGCTACGAACGCTTCGAAGAAAAGAAATTTACTGCCCAGCAAGAAGCACTTTTAAAGACGATTCTTATTCAGAGGGCAAAAGTCGGCGGAAAAGTCGAATATTCAGACATAAAAGAAACTCTTCCGCTTAGGAAACTGAGACCGGATCTTTCTCATGATTCGCAGAAATACAGCTTCGCCTTCGGGAATAATTCTTCCTTCGGTCAATACGGCGAACTCACACTCAGAGCTTCCCTGCATGATCTCCTCGATCCCGATGAAGGATTTCCGCAGAATTCACAAATTGAAATGTCGCGCTGGAAATTCAGATCACAAGGAAGTGATAAACTTTATCTTGAAGAATTAAAGTACGCAGAAGCTTTTTCTCTTTTTCCCATAACTCGGGATGAGTTTAAATGGTCCTGGCGTGTACTCGGAAGAACTTATCGGGTTAACGATGGAAGTTGCGATCGATGCCTTTCTCACAACATCAAAAGTAGTTTCGGACTCACTGTAGGACTTCCGATTTCTGATCTTAATATTTACTCGCTCATTAACTTCAGTGCCGAAGCAGGAGGAAGACTTTACCGCGGATACCGAATCGCTCCCGGTGTGAGTGTGGGAACCATTTGGAAGATGGCGGACAACTTGAAATTTCAATATGAATTTGAAGTTAACCGAGATCTAAATCGCGCTGAATTTATGCGCCAAAATCGTCTCATTCATGAAGCAAGTCTCTCGTTTAGCCATGCGCTGGTGCACGAACTCCGTTTCACAGGAAGATCATGGTTTGCAATGAAGGATCATGATCCCGTAGAAGAGGCTCAGCTTTCTTACAGTTTCTACTACTGATCAGCTAGTAAAACGCTTCTCTCCAGAACAAACTTCATTTCGGCCAGTTTCCGGGCCTAGAAAAAATCCCTATTTACGCGACGACTTGTCATTTATCTTCGGCAAATGATGCCCACCCAGTGGTGCATTTTGCCTGGGATATATTCTTTGTCGAGGTTCATTTTCAAGGAGTGAGGATGAATAAAACGAGTGCCCTGCTGTTCTTTTTATTCTTTTTTTATTCATGTAATTCACCTGTACCTGGTGGCGATGAGGGTGAATCAGTGAATATTCCGGTGACACCAGAAGGGCCTGTGGAAGTCGAAGTCCAAACCGAAGGTGCCGACCCTTTAGTCAGCTTTGCCTGGCATTTACAAAATACAGGACAGTCTTCTTTTTCCAATAGAACAGGGATTTCAGGGAATGATCTCAAAGTTCTTCGCGCTCACAATCTGGGCTTCATGGGACGAGGAATTAGAATCGCTGTTTCTGATTCAGGGGTCGAGACAAGTCATCCCGATTTGAGTTCCAATCAACTCTCTGGCGAGCACAGAAGCTATAATGGCGCTCCTTCCACTTGGCATGGATCACTGCCCACACCCATCGGAAGTGATTCCCATGGAACTGCTGTGACAGGACTTATCAATGCCGTTTCTGGTAACGGCATCGGGTCGATGGGAGTCGCTCCCGGAGCAAAATTCGCAGGCTTTTATTTCATCGGAAGATTTCAGGACTCCAGTGCTTCTTACGAGGCCAGAGTGCTTGATCAAATCATTGGAGACTTTGATATTTTTAACTACAGCTACGGTTACGCTGGCTGTTTTTTTGTTCCCGCGAGTGCGGAAGTCTTTGCGGCCTACAAAAAAGGTGTCACTACTTTGCGCGGCGGAAAGGGTGCCATCTACATTAAAGCAGCTGGAAATGATTACAAGGGAACAAACTCTGATTGTTACCAGAACGACAGCAGTACCTTTTATGGTAATGCGAATACGAACGAAGATCAGAATCATCCTTACCTAGTGGTCACCGCGGCTTCGAATGCCTCCGGTGAAGCCTCTTCCTACTCGAGCCCAGGAAGTAATGTGTGGGTCACTTCTACTGGTGGAGAATTCGGTGACGGAGCACCTGCGATGATTACGACCGATCTCCAAGGATGCTCAAAAGGTTTCTCGGTCTCTGCTTCGTGGACGAGTGCTTTTAATCGCGGCCAACATCAACTTAATTCACTCTGCAATTACACGAGTGCAATGAATGGGACTTCATCGGCCGCTCCCACACTTGCAGGAGTTGTTGCTCTCATGCTGGAAGCGAACTCGGATCTTACCTGGAGAGATGTAAAACATATTCTCGCCACGACATCGAATCCCATCAATTTTTCTACAGGTGCTTATCAGCACCCTGCGGGAGAAAACTTATCCGGGCACGTCTATGACTACTCGTACGTCGTCAACGCAGCAGGAATGAAATTCTCCAACACTTTCGGCTTTGGTCGAGTCGATGCAGAGAAAGCGGTAACGATAGCCAAAGATTATACTTTCCCATTAAACCCATATGTAGAGACTGAAACGAATGGTGACTGGGATTACCGCTCGGGGTTTATTAATCAATCAATTCCGGACCGTTCTGCCAGCGGGACATCTCACTCTCTTAATGTGAAACATCATTTGAAGATTGAAGCGGTTCAAATCAAAGTCGAAATAGATCATCCTTTCGTGAGTGATCTGGGAGTAGAGCTCACCTCTCCCTCCGGTACCGTGAGTAAGATCCTCCGAATCAACAGTAATATTAAAGATCGCGGACTTTTTGGTTTCACACTTCTCAGTAATGCGTTTTACGGAGAAAGCTCAAAGGGTAACTGGTCCATCAAAATTCTC
>CANETG010000266.1 GCA_947440875.1 Bacteriovoracaceae bacterium | reverse complement strand
CGAAGAAGCGATTCAGATTACTAACTCTACCCCGTACGGACTTGCGGCGTCGGTCTTCACTCGCGAAAAGAATGTGTATGAACTTTGCGTTCGGGATATCGACGCCGGTCTCATCAATCTCAATCGGTCAACGGTGGGTGCCACAGCTCGTCTCCCATTCGGTGGAGTAAAGAATTCCGGAAATCATAGACCAGCGGCAGTGGCCATGATTGATCACTGCGTCCATGCCATTGCATCGCTTGAGACTCTGGACGATACCAGCTCAAAAATTGCCGATGTGACAGGATTAGAAGAAACACCTTGATGGAAAAGACTGAAAGCGATATCAAGGCCGTACTCCGGAAAGAGAAAATTTACGTCCTCATTCTTGCCGCGATTCAAATCGCTCACATCCTCGATTTTGTGATAATGATGCCACTTGGCCCGCGCTTCATGCGAGTCTTCAACATATCTCCGGTCGAGTTTTCGAGTCTCGTTTCCTCGTATACGTTCAGCGCAGGAATAGTTGGTTTCTTTGGCGCTCTCTACGCTGATCATTTCGATCGTAAGAAGTTTCTTCTTTTTAATTTTACCGGATTCATTGCGGGCACCTACATGTGTGCCATCTCCACAAACTTTACGTCACTTCTTGTCGCGCGGATCATCGCCGGAGCCTTTGGCGGAGTCCTGAATGCTTGCGTTCTCTCACTGGTCGCAGAGCTGATTCCTTTCCAGAGACGGGGAAATGCCATGGGTGTCGTCATGTCTTCATTTTCAGTTTCAAGCGTTGTCGGCATTCCGATAGGTCTCTACATCGCGAATTCTTTTGACTGGCACTACACGTTTTATTTCATCTGTATTCTAAGCTCCCTCTTTTGGATCATGTCGCTCATTCTTCTTCCGTCAGTGAAAGTGAATCGTCCCAAAAGCTTTATGGAAAACTTGCGAAAATTTCGGGCCGTATTTAAACGCGATTACATCGAAGCGTTTTGCCTCACGAGTAGCCTCGCCTTTGGAATTTTCAACGTGATTCCCTTCATTGCTCCTTACCTTGTCAGAAACGTAGGATTTAAGGAATCGAATCTTCCTCTCATGTACCTCTGCGGGGGTATTGGAACGATCATCACCGCAAGGATTGTCGGAAAGCTGACGGACAAGATTGGAAGTTTCACAGTCTTTCGTTTTTTAGCACTTATTTCTATCCTGCCTATTCTTGCGCTCACAAATCTTCCACAAATAGCCACGTGGGCGGTCTTAATTGTGACGACTCTTTTCACCATGTTTGCTTCGGCGCGATTTATTCCTGCGTTGACGATGGTTTCAGGAGTCGTAAAACCTGAAGAACGTGGAACATTCATGAGTCTTGAAAATGCCGGACGACAGTTTGCTTCGGGGCTCGCCTCCCAGACTGCTGGAGTCATCATAGGATCAACCGCGAGCGGAGCTCTCACCGGATATAATATCGTAGGGGTGATCTGTGTGACGTCGAGTGTGATCGCTATCTTGATTGCTTCGCACATTAGAAAAAAATATAACTTCCGCTAATATGAATATCACTTCTGCTCACCTTGCTGCCATGATTGCTTTTTCTATGTGGGGACTCTTTCCTATTTACTGGAAGTATTTTAGTGAAGTCCAGGCCTGGGACTTATTTGGTCATCGCCTCTTTTGGTCGTTCTTTTCTCTTCTTCTCATCATGTTTTTTCGGAAAAAATTATTTCTTGTAAAAGAGATTGGAAGAGATCCGAAGAAAAGACTCATGCTCGTGATCTCCGCACTTCTCATCTCCTCTAATTGGCTCCTCTACATCTACGCCGTGAACATGGGAAGAATTCTCGAAGCGAGCATGGGATATTTTCTCAATCCGCTCATCAACGTTTTCATGGGCTGGATAATTCTGAAAGAAAAAATTCGTCTCACCCAATGGCCGGCAATTTTCCTGGCGATGATGGCAATCGTCCTTTTAGCGCTCAGTACTGATCTCGACCATTTTCCGTGGCTCGCGATTATTCTCTCTGTCACATTTGCTCTCTATGGTCTCATCCGAAAACTTGTTCACGTTGGATCCATGGAAGGACTCTTGTTCGAAACGAGCGTGGTGATCATTCCTGTGCTCATTTACTGGCAGATGCGTCCATCAGGACCAATGCAGATTTTGAGCGATCTTCCTCTTCACAAAAATCTTCTACTTCCTCTTTCTGGAGTCGTGACATCACTTCCCCTGATCCTCTTTGCGTACAGTGCTAAGCGTCTCTCACTTCAGACTTTAGGTATGATTCAGTACCTAAGCCCAAGCTTCAAATTTATTTGCGGCCTCTTTATTTTTCACGAAGCATTGAGTGCCGAGAAACTGCAGGCGTTCTGCCTTATTTGGATAGCACTCGGGTGGTATACGATAGAGTCTTATCAGTTTGCCAGACGTGGAAAGAGTCAAACCACTAATAGATAGAGATGACTTCAGCCTTACTGCCTGCTTTTCGAATTTCTTTCGGAACTACTGAGGTCACCACTTTGATCAAAGCATCTTTGATCGATATCTTCATCGACATGGGGCCCGTCACGAAACTGATATTGCGAACGGGGATCTGAGTTTTAAAATCCCGAAGTAAATTTTCATCTTTTTCCGATAACGTGAGAGTCGTGAGGTAAGGAAGAAGAGTGAATCCGGTCGTAGACTTCACCATATTGATGAGTGTCTCAAGGCTTCCGCCTTCGAAGAAAACATTCTTCGCCGCCCCTTCTTTTTTGACCTGGCAAAGCTGAAGTGCCTGCGTACGCATGCAATGCCCTTCTTTCAGTAGCCATGCCTCAGAAAGATCGAGATCTTTTTCATCGATCGTTTTTTTCTTCAGTAATGGATGCGTGGGAGAAAGAAACACCTGAAAAGGTTCATAGAAAATGTGCTCTTCCGTAAGAAGTTTCTCTTCAAGCGGAGTCGCCAAAATCGCCCCATCAATTTTTCCATCTTTCAGGTACCGAATGATTTCATCCGTCTGATATTCAAAAATTTTGAGTTCGACATGGGGATATCTTTTGACGAATTCTCCCACAAACAAGGGAAGGAGATACGGGGCAAGCGTGGGGATGACTGCGAGGATATACTCTCCGGCAATCTCACCCCGAAGAGATTTGGAAAGTTCTTCGAGTGCCTGAGAATGTTGCATGACTTTTCTGGCATATTCCAGAACCTTGCACCCCATCGGTGTCGGCTCAACAGGAGTTTTTGTACGGTCGAAAACTTGGATCTGAAGGTAGTCTTCAAGTTTATGAATCTGCATACTGAGGGTGGGCTGAGTGACGAAGCATTCGCGTGCCGCCTGAGCAAAGTTTCGGCAACGGTCGACGGCGAGAATGTAATTCAGCTGGGTAAGAGTCATAAAATCCCTTGGAACGATCAAGTGAGTCGTGATAATTGAACCATATATGATCTCTCTTGAAAATGTTCGTTTAAAATTTGACTCACGTGGCATCGCTGGTCTTTCGGATCTTAGTCTCACTCTCTCCGAAGGAACAGTCACTGCTCTCATGGGTCCCAACGGAAGCGGAAAGACCACACTCCTTAGGATCCTTTCGGGTGACATTACCCCTGACTCCGGAAAAGTAAGGGTACAAGCCCCTGCGCTTTTTGTGACCTCTCCCGAGGTCTCAATGGATACCAATGTTCAAAAGTATCTCGTCGGAAGAGTGAAAGATGAAATGGGTGAGGAGAAGAAAATCCAGCTCACCAGAGACCTCGCTGATATTTTCGAATTCACGTTTCAGCTTCGCCAGAAAATGGGTGAACTTTCTGCCGG
>CANETG010000265.1 GCA_947440875.1 Bacteriovoracaceae bacterium | reverse complement strand
GTCACAGTCATTGAGCGCTCACGTCCCGGTGCCGGGGCTTCCGGAAGGAACGCCGGCTTTCTCACAAAGGGCAGTGCTTTTTTTTATCAGGGCCTGACGGAAAAATGGGGGAAGCAAGCGGCCCTCGACATTTTTCGATACGCTGAGACATCTCTCGAACTGGTCAACCAACAGATTTTAAAATCCAGTCCAGAAATAAAATCCGAAAAAACATCTTCTCTGACTCTCACACGAAAAAAATCTGAGCTTGAAAAACTCTCTTCCGATTTTGGTTTCGAGTGGTCCCCTGAGATCCCCGGGCAACTGAGCGCGACCTATGAGGGAGCATTCAAGTCTGAAGCCGAGTATAAAATTAACCCGATGGAACTCATTAACTCTTTGAAAAAAAGTCTCGAAGCGCGGAAGGTTCAGATCATCGAAAGTTCTGGTGCGTACGAACTTTTTCCTGACGGTGTGCGGACCGTGATGAATACGATTCGCTGTAAAAAGGTAATTCTGGCCATCAATGGCTACGCTTCTGAGTTTCATCGATCATTTGCTCCTCTCATCATTCCTAACCGAGCTCAAATGCTAGCTATTGAAACTGAGGAAGAGTTCGATGCTCCTTCTTTATTCTACGATCCTGCAGAAAGAGTGTATTGGCGGAAGGCCGGTGAGAAAGCGATTCTCATTGGTGGAAAACGTCTCCTTGATGAAAAAAATGAAACGGGTAACTTCGAAAAGATTTCGCCCTTGATTCAGAATGGGCTTGAGGATTACGTCAAAAATGTTCTTAAGTTGAATTACAAAGTCATTAGCCGTTGGTCTGGGATCATGGGATTCACAGAACACGAACTCCCGCTCCTCACGGAAGTCGCAGCACCTCTTCCCACTTGGTTTGTGGGTGGGTTTTCCGGTCATGGCATGGGGTTGGGATTCCACGCCGGTAAAGAGATGAGTGAACTCGTTTCTGGAGCGAAATCAAAATCATTTTTTGGTCAATTTAAGGATCTGAAAATCTCCCTATGAAAAATAGAACTGCAATCTTGGCGATTTTAGTGGCGGCGCTTATCGGGAGCTCCTATTGGATGTGGAAACAGCTCGATTTGCGGCCAATGAAGCCCTCCACGATTCGTTTGTCTCTCGATAACCAGCTCGAAAGTTTAGACCCTGCGAAGGCCTATTCGGATGATTCGCTAGTCGTATCTTCTCAAGTCCTTGAACCACTCTATCAGTACCATTATCTCAAACGTCCCTATGAAGTTCAGCCGCTTTTGGCCGAAAAACTTCCGAGTCTTGAAGAAAACGGAACCGTCCTTACGATCCCTGTGAAACGGGGAGTATTCTATCATCCTCATCCCGCGTTCAAGGGAGCCAAAAGAGAAGTGAGCGCTCACGATTTCGTCGTTCAATTTAAGCGGCTGGCGATGGAATCCTTAAAAAGCCCGGGAAGAAGTTTATTCGCTGGTCTCGTGAACGGCTTCGCTGATTACGGAAAAAGAACCAATGAAGACTGGAAAAAACTTCTCGACGTTCAAATGGACGGCTTCCAGGCCCTGGATGATTCCACACTTATCATTCGACTCACAAAAAGTGAGCCGAATATGATTTATTATTTAGCGATGAATTTCGTCGTCCCTGTCCCCTGGGAAATCGTCGCTTACTACGATAATAAGCTCGATGATGTTCTCCTTGGAACAGGGCCTTATGTCTATCACGGATACAGTGGCGGATTCCTCGAGATGAAAAAAAATCCTGGGTACCGTGAGGATTATTATCCGACTGCGGGTGACCGCTTCGCCAACGTTCAAAACCTCCTTAGCAATTCGCGTGAAAAGATTCCTTTCATCGATACCGTTCGCTTCTACGTCAATAAAGAAGAGGAACGCTGGGGGAGATTTCTTAACAATGAGATTGATCTTCTTACCGTACCAAAAGCCTTCATTTACCGACTCTACGACAAGAAGGGAAATCTCACTTCCGACTTAAGAAAAAATGATTTCAAGCTCGGTCACTATCCTATGCTCACTTCGAGATGGTTTGCTTTCAATATGAAAGATCCTGTCCTCGGAAAAAATAAAAGCCTTCGCCTGGCCATTGCTCACGCTATCGATTACACGAAGTACCTCCAGATCATTTCGCAGAATACGAATCTTCGAGCGAACTCTATTCTCGTGCCTGGTATCGCCGGTTACCGCCCGGCCCGAGACTTCAGATTCAACTATGACCCAGAAAAAGCAAAATTTTTTATCGCCGAAGCTGGTTATAAGAATCTCTCTGAGATCCCTGAGATCACTTATTCCACAAGGGGCAATGAGGGCATCGCTCTCCAAGAGGCAGATTTCGTCAAAGAATCACTGGAAGCCATTGGCCTTCGAGTAAAGATTGAAAAGATTTCGTTCACTGACTTTTTAAAGAAAGGACGCGCGGGTGAGCTTCAATTTTTTACGGATGCCTGGATTTTTGATTACCCTGATGGGGAAAACATTATGCAGCTTCTGGTTTCAGCGAATTCTCCCGGGATCAATAAGTCAGCGTACTCTAACGAAGAAGTGGATAAGCTTTATCTGCGGCTCAAACAGCAGACGCACTACGAGCAAAGAGAAAGAACTCTTCAGGCGATGGAAGAACGAGTTTTTGAAGATCTGCCGTGGATTCCGCTCATGTATGAAAGTTCGTTCGTGCTTCAAAGCCCAAAGATTAAAAATTTTCGAAAATCATCGCTCATTCGAAATTACGTGAAGTATTTGAAGATGGAAGATTAGGTTTAGGCCGCTCTTGAAATAAAAAAGCCCAGGATTTCTCCCGGGCCTTTAAATCAAAAATTATTGCTTCCAGCTGGCATCATACCAGGATTTTTCAATTTTTTGCTGCTGCCAGCTCGCGATTTCACGGCTTTGAGCAGGTTGTTTTACCCATGCGTAGTGAACAACCATGAAGGCGCCGAGTGACCAAAACATAAAATGAGTGCAGAAAGTTTGAATTGTCATAGAAACCCCTTTGTCTTGACTCCCTATCGGACAATTCCCGACAAATCCTAAAAGGAGTTTATTATCTTTAATTCTGAGACTTTAGGACCTTTCTGCCTCTTGCCGAGAGAAGATTGAGTGAATTATCATGAGTCATTGTCACAACTTACCTCAGGGACTTTTTTTGAAGGTCATCTTTCTATTTCTTCTCTTTTTTATAACTGAAACATCAGAGGCACAGCTTCTCAAAGAAAAAGTTCTCATCGGCCGCGTTGAGTGGGTGGATCTTCCGGAACTAAAACTGAAACACAAAGCTCGGATCGATTCGGGAGCAAAAACAACGTCTCTTCATGCCGTGAACATCGAAGAAGTTGAGCAGAGAGGCGAACTCTTTGTGAAATTTCAGACCGTCGATCTCGACGGAAAAAAAGTCGATCTCTTAAGAAAAGTGGATACGACCCAAAGAGTTTCAAACACAGCGGGTCTCGTATCAAAGCGCTACGTAATTAAAGAAAAAGTGAAGATGGGTTCGATCGAGCGTGAAATTCTCATCAACCTCAACGATCGCTCTGGAATGGATTATAAATTCCTCGTGGGAAGAAATCTTCTCCTCGGTCGCTTCATCGTGGATGTCGCCCGCTCACATGTGTTGGGTGATTAAGTATGAAAAAAAATATTATCTTGATCACCATTATCCTTTTGTTTTTCCCGATGGGAATTCTTCTCTATAAAACGCAGAAGCTTGAGCTCTCACTTCTTCCACAGATGGTGGACGATGTCTGGAATTTTCACATCTCCGCAAAACCCAAAGGTGACGTGAGAGCTTTTTCTTTCCCGATCCCTAAACCTGG
>CANETG010000264.1 GCA_947440875.1 Bacteriovoracaceae bacterium | reverse complement strand
TTACGGCATGGGTATTTCAGTCGTTGCAAGCGGAGATGAGATTCGTCAAATGAACCGCAAGGTCCGGAATAAAATGGATGTGGGGAAAAATAATCTGAAGTTCACGTCTGTCTTAATTCAGGAAGGTGTGGAAACAATTTTAAAATACGACGAAGCGCCTGCAGAAGTGACGATTTACCTCATCAATGGCAAGAGCTCTGGCGGATTCATGCGAACGAATCCGCTCAAAGGAACCCAGGCCAATCTTAATGGCCAGGGACAAGTCTATCGAAAATTTTGCATCTCAGATATCAAGCAAGACTGTGATCATCAAACGAAAGAAGGCGTATACTCCGTGATCGCGAGACTCTCAGTTCTTGCAGCGGCTTATGAAATGAAAGAACTTATGGAGAAAGCATGAAAGAAATGAAATTTGAAACAAAAGTCATCCATGTTGGCGGAGAGCCGGATCCAACCACCGGTGCCATCATGCCTCCTATTTATCAGACATCCACGTACGTTCAGTCTTCACCCGGTGAGCACAAGGGTTATGAGTACACGCGCTCTCACAATCCCACTCGATCACGCCTCGAAGAATGTTTGGCGTCTCTTGAGAATGCGAAGCACTGCCTCGTCACAGCGTCTGGATTATCGGCCTCGACACTCATCATGCACATGCTACCCAAGGGCTCAAAAATAGTCTGCGGCGACGATGTCTACGGCGGAACTTACAGATTGTTTTCAAAGGTGTTTCCAGACATTCATCATTATAAGTTCGTCGATACGACCAATCTAAAAAAGCTCGAAGAGCAGGTTCTGGCTGAGAAGCCGGCACTTATCTGGATTGAAACTCCCACAAATCCACTCTTAAAAATTTCAGACATCGCAGTGATTTCTGCCATGGCAAAAAAGATTGGTGCGCTCACAGTTGTGGACAATACTTTTATGAGTCCATTCTTCCAGAATCCACTCGATCATGGTGCAGATATCGTTCTTCATTCAGTGACCAAGTTTATCAATGGTCACTCTGATGTTATCGGGGGTGCCATGATGATGAACTCTCAAGACCTGAGGGACAAATTATTCTTCCTCCAGAATGCTATAGGCCCAGCTCAATCGCCGTTTGATTCATGGTTAGTATTAAGAGGGATCAAAACCCTGGCGGTAAGAATGAAGGCACATGAACAGAACGCGATGAAAGTCGCCGATTATCTCGACAAGCATCCTAAGGTTGAGAGAGTTGTGTACCCGGGGCTTAAATCACATCCGCAGTACGAATTAGGTAAAAAGCAGATGAGAGGTACCGGCGGAATGATTACTTTCTACATCAAAGGTGGCATCAACGAATCTCGTAAATTTCTTGAGAACGTAAAATTATTTGCACTGGCCGAGTCTCTCGGTGGTGTCGAATCACTCGTTGATCACCCAGCGATCATGACTCATGCTTCGATTCCAAGAGAAGTGCGTGAAGGACTTGGGATCTTTGACAATCTCGTTAGACTATCGGTGGGTATCGAGGACTGCGATGATCTCATCGGCGATTTAGAAAACGCTTTTTCTAAGATCTAATTTTTGGCAGGTAAAGCAGGAGTCGGTGCGACGACAGGCGCCGGCTCCACTTTCACAGGATCCATCGGTTTCCCTTCAAAAATTTCAGGCACATCTGTATACCGGCTGAAGATAACTGAATCGAGCAGATATCTGCGAAGTAAAAGGTAACTACAATAAGTTTTTCCATGGTCCGAACTCAAATTGTCTCGGTCACCTTCTGCGAAAATTAATCCTTCATCCTGAATCACATCAATAAGATCAAAATACTGACCGCAGAAGTCACTCGTATCGCGAGACTTATCAATATTGGTACAGTCGTTAATTTTTTTAGCAACGTCGACACCCGTCGCGGACGTTACTTTGATGTGAACGGGCTCGCGGCAAACATCCACTTTCCACTCCCGTGGGAAATATTTCCGATAAGTAATAGAGAGGGTGCATTGTTTTTTATTAATGACGAATTCATGTTTCAAAAGACCAAACAGTGGGCCTTTCTGGATCATGCGCATTTTGTAGGATGAATCAAGGCAAGCCCTAGGACTGAAGCGCGATTGCGCTTGGGCAGTTGTCATCATCGTCATGAGGAGGAAAAAACTAAACCTGATGTATGCCATGTCTCTTTACCTCCATCATCGCTACGGTTGCGTCTCGCTTAAGAAAAGGCGTATCTTGCTCCATCTTGAGCTGAAAAAAAAGTTCACTTAAGATATCGTTCGTATTGAGGGTCTGAGTTTTTAGGAACTCTCCAATATCTTTCTTGTGAGTTTCTTTCCAATTAAAGAGGAATCCCGAAGAGAATACAATGAGATTCTCACCCTTCTCTAATTGGTATGTACTACTTATTTGAACGAGTCCATTCTTCTGACTGTAGAACTCAACCTTGCCTGTACCATACGTCTTTAAAACAAGCTTAGAGAGATCCATCTCAAGGATCAAGACTTCTACCTCTGATTTTTTCTTCTTCGCTCCGTTAATGATCGCAATCTCAGCTTCAGCATCTTTGATGAACTCAAAAGGATCGAAGTCTTTTTGCTTGTGCTGGGTGAGAAGCCCTAAGAGAGAACTGGAAATTAAATACGATTGGCTAGAGACCATGACTTGAAATACTTTCCCGCTACTTTGAAGGAGATCGTAGAACTCTCCTCCTCCACCATCTCCAGCGGCGTATTTATTAGAAAAATAAACACCCTTAATCTCATCGTGTCGGCGGGGAATGAAGACTTCGTGAATTTTCTTAGCGCGCGCCATTTCAACGGCTGCATTTTGGAGCACATGATCTAACTCTTGGCTAAAGATCATCATGTGTTTTTGAAGTTTTTTTTGTTCATCAAGGAGTGTCCAAAAAAACTGAAGCTGATTAGAAAGCATCGTCCATTGAAGCTGCGCCATGGGAAGTGAGTACTCGCCCACAATTTTGGTAAGGAAAGACGCTTCACCTTCAACCCATTTCTGCGCTTCTTGATTAGAGTGGTCATGAAAAAAAATGACCCCCGTAAAAGTATTAATGATGGCACGAAAATTTTCTTGATGTTTCGGATTTTTGAGAAGTGAATGAGTATCAACTAAAAGTATATCCGAGCGACGGTTGAGGGGAAGCTTACAAAAATCTTCGACACTCATAACTCTGCTATTTTCGTAGAAATCGAAAACTCCAAAGCCTTTCTCTTCAAGTGCCTTATTAATGAAATCACGCTCGTCGACGATGATCATGGAATCCTTCTCAAGTCCCTGATAATCCAGTCTTGACACTGCTTTATTGGGGAATCAAATCTTTTCATTATTTTACCGTTTATTTTTCTTCAAAACAACCGAAGAGAATCTGTAGGTGGCCGTCGGCCCCCTGGTAAATTTGCTGGAATGTGTATGAAGAAAAATAACGTTTTTGAGCTACCTTCACTTACTACCGCTCTTTCCCTTATGGGATTAGCTTCGCACGTCGAAGAGCTAAAAGCAGATAATAAAAAGATTTCTGAGCAAGCGGCGCGCACAATTCTGAAAGCACTCGACTGTAAAGATAGCTACACTTTTGGTCACAGCATGCGGGTTGCCTATTTCTCTCTGGTAACAGGTCGTGAAGCAGGTCTGTCACAAGACGAATTGCATGAGCTCGAACTTTCCGCTCTCTTTCACGATATCGGAAAAATTGGAACTCCTGATGCTGTCCTGAATAAGCCTTCAAGACTTTCAGAAGAAGAATTTTTAATCATGAAGCAGCACCCTGAAAAATCATACGAGATTCTCAAAGAGTTTCCCTATTTTGAGAAAATTGCTACCAACGCCGGATCTCACC
>CANETG010000263.1 GCA_947440875.1 Bacteriovoracaceae bacterium | reverse complement strand
CGAAAGATTCACGGAACAGCCGAACGCGGGAGTGTGTAGTGGTTTTTTAATCGGTCCGGATCTTCTCGTGACCGCTGGCCACTGTGTGATTGTTGAAAACTTCTGCCAAAACTACCAATGGGTTTTTGATTTCCAAGTCGATCCTGTGACCGGATCGGCCGGTGTGGATTTTAAAGATGAGAATGTTTATGGCTGCAAAAAAGTGATCTCAAGTGCTTTGGCCGATAGTGTGGGATTGGACTACGGACTTGTTCAACTTGATCGAAAAGTGAAGGGACGTTCTCCCCTCAAATTAAGAACAGACGGAAAAGTAGAAGACGGGGGCGAACTCGTCGTGATCGGAAGTCCGTCAGGTCTACCGCTCAAGGTGGCTGCTGGTGCCAATGTTCGACAGAATACTCATCCCTTTTATTTTTCGGCCAATCTCGATACGTTTCAAGGGAACTCGGGCTCCGCAGTCTTTGATGCTCAGACCGGTGTCGTGGAAGGAATTTTAGTCAGAGGTGAGGAAGATTTCGTCGCGAACATGAACCTCATGTGCATCGAGGCCAAGCGTTGTGCGGATTCAACTTGCCTAGGAGAAGATGTCTCGCGGATGACTTCAATTCCTGAAATAGCAGTCAAAGATGCTCTCTTTGGTTTGGCTGAAGTGGGCAACGTTGACGAATTAGAAAAACTGACAACAAATCGGTTTTGGATTGATATCTATGGGGCCGATGGGCGCTCGGCCCTGATGAAGGCCGCTCTCCAGAATCACGATGCCTTTGTTAAAAAATTGCTCGAGAAGGGCGCGGACGTCAAACTTAAGGAAGTTCAAGGTGATACCGTCCTTCACCTCCTGGCCCCTTTCATTCAGGATAAAAATAATGAAACCCTGAAGTTAATCCTTGCGGCAAAAGCAGATCTTGAAGAAAAAAATGACCTGCAAGAGACAGCCCTTCTCACGGCGGCGCGGGCGCTGAACCTTCAAGCGGTCTTGATTTTGATCGAGTATGGTGCCGATTTAAACGCCGTCAATGGGCTCGGCGAGAACGCTTTGGTTCCTTTCGCTCGAAGTGGTGACATGAAGGCAGTTGAACAGCTAAGGAACTTGGGTGTTTCAGACGAGAGTTTGAAAGAAAGTAAGTAGTTGATTTGTTATAAGTATTAATTTAAGTTAATCCTTATAATGACTTCTTTTTTCTTCCTCGTTAGGTCTTTTTCCCCCTTATTTTCCTCGTCAGGGGTTTTTCCCTTGAGGCGAGTGATTAATCCAGCCAAGGAACATTGAATGGGCATTTTTAAATTCTGGAGAAGAGATCTCCAGTCTTCATTAGTTGTATTTTTAGTTGCCCTTCCTCTTTGCTTGGGGATTGCCCTTGCTTCCGGTGCTCCTATGTCATCGGGACTTGTTGCTGGAATCATCGGAGGGATTGTCGTTGGGGCATTGTCGGGCTCACCCATTAGTGTCTCGGGCCCAGCCGCGGGTCTGACTGTGATCGTCGCCAGTTCTCTTCAGTCTCTCGGTTCATTTGATCTTTTCATGACCGCAGTTTTTCTTTCGGGTCTTTTCCAAATTCTTTTTTCTTTTTGTCGCGGAGGAGTCATCGGGGATTATTTTCCGTCATCGGTCATTCGCGGAATGCTCGCGGCTATTGGGCTGATTCTTATCCTGAAGCAGTTCCCTCATGCCGTCGGATACGATGCTGACTACATGGGGGATGAAAGTTTCCAAGAGGCCGGCGGAGAAAATACGTTCACCCGACTTCTCACGACTCTTCAAATGATTCATTGGGGCGCCATTATCATTTCGCTGTCATCATTTTTCATCATCTATGGATGGGATAAAATGGCCGCCCGAGGAATTAAATTCTTTCAACTTATTCCCGGCGCACTCATCGCCGTTGTTTCGAGTGTGTTCCTCACCCTATTCTTCAGAACCAATGTTGATTTTCACCTTCGAAGTGACCAGCTCGTCTCACTTCCCCTGACGGGTCTCAACGAGTTCAAGTTTTTTTTGCCGAGCTTTTCTAGTCTTTTGAGTGCCAAAGTTTTCATCGTTGGGTTTACCATCGCCCTCGTAGGATCCCTTGAAAGTTTACTCTCCGTAGATGCAGCAGATAAGCTCGATGAAGAGGGCAGAATCACCGATAAAAATCGAGAGCTTCTTGCTCAAGGGATAGGTAACTCACTTTCCGGGCTCTGCGGTGGATTACCCGTCACTGCCGTTATTGTCCGAACGTCTGCGAACTCAAATGCCGGCGCAAAAACTCGACTCTCGGCCATCCTTCACAGTGTATGGCTTCTTCTTGCTGTGGTTCTTATTCCGTTATATCTAAATTTCATTCCGCTTGCCGCACTTGCGACGATCCTCATCCTCGTGGGATACAAGCTCACTAAGCCCAAGATCATTAAAGAAATGTACCAACGAGGTTGGGAGAATTTTCTCCCTTTCATTTCAACGATCGTGGCAATTCTTTTGACCGATCTTTTGACGGGAATCGCGATCGGGATGGTGATCGGATTCTTCTTTGTGATTAAGACGAACCTTCACAAGGCCGTCGTCATGGTTCAGGATGATACGATGTATCTCATCCGTTTTCACAAAGATGTCTCTTTTCTTCAAAAAGCCTCACTTCAAAAAATGCTCCGCTCACTTCCAGAAGGATCGTCGGTGCTCATCGACGGAACAAACTCAGTGTTCGTGGATAACGACATCGTCGATGTCCTCGAAGAATTCGTGAAACGGGCACCGGCCAATGGCATCCGAGTCACGCTGAAAAAATCCTCGCTCGCGATTTGCCCACTTTTTAAGGAATAAATTATGGAAAAAGTTAGACATCTCTTGTTAGAAAATAAGGCCTGGGCCCAAAGTCGGATCGATCTTGATCCCAAGTTTTTTGAGAACATGGCCAAAGATCAGAATCCGGAATTCCTTTGGATTGGCTGTTCTGATTCACGCGTCCCGGAGTCTGAGATCACGGGGAGTACACCGGGTTCAATTTTCGTTCATCGAAATATTGCCAATCTTGTCGTTCACACCGATACGAATTTCCTCTCCGTTCTTCAGTACGCAGTCGACGCTCTCAAAGTTCCTCACATTATTATTTGCGGCCACTATAATTGCGGTGGAGTCCGTGCGGCCCTCACCCATAATTCGATGGGGCTGATTGATAACTGGATTCGAAACATCAAGGACACTTATTTCACTCACCGTGAGCAAATTAATATCCTTAAAACTGATTCCGAAAGAGTGAATCGCCTCGTGGAGTTTAGTGTGATGGAGCAGGTAAAAAACCTCGCTCATACGTCGATCATTCAGCGAGCTTGGCATTCTCGGCAGGCTCCCCACATCCACGGTTGGGTCTATGATCTTCACACGGGGAAACTCAAAGAGCTGGTGAGTCTTGAGCCTGGAAGTCCCATCGATCCGGCGTATAAGTATGATTTTGAATAGTCATTAGCTCCAGAACTTCCAGCGACGAGTCTTTCCGAAGACCAGCTCGAAAGACTTTTCTTCAGAGAGAAATGACATTTACATGCACAACGTCAAAAGCAATACATACAAACTATTTACTCTCTATTGGAAGTTTTCTGTTGAGAATTGAATCGAATTTATCGTTCATCTTGATATCAAGACGATTGCTCCCTAGTCCTCGCTTTTCAAATATGCCGTAGGTTGACTCCAAGATAATATTTTCATCCCCAATCCATTGTTCATGTTAGATGATCTCCTCATGCTCATTCATAAAATGCACCATGTATTGAAAGAGGTTTTCGGTTTCGATTCTTTTCGTTTAGATCAACAGAAAATCATTTCTTCAGTCCTCGATAGTCACGACACCCTCGCCATCATGCCGACGGG
>CANETG010000262.1 GCA_947440875.1 Bacteriovoracaceae bacterium | reverse complement strand
GTCTAAGAGACCTTTTGCGAGACTGAGTAGATCATCAATTGCCATGAATTAATTTTTGCAGAAGAAAGACGATTGGCCAAACAATTTAAATGACATGCGGCCGTACAAACGGCCGCATGTTTAGATCTAACTCTTTATTGGGCAGTTACTCCATTTTGCCACTGAGCTGCATACGCCCATAGATTTTTAATCCTTGACCTTTTTCCGGGTCGCCCTTATCTCTATTAAGTACGCGCGTAAAATCAGGGAAAAAAATGGCAGACAAAAAGTATCTGGTTATTGTTGAGTCTCCCACCAAGGCCAAGACCATCCGTAAGTTTCTTCCGAGTAATTACACGGTCGAAGCGAGCATGGGTCACATCCGTGATCTCCCGCAGTCTGCCTCCGACATTCCGGCCGCACTGAAAAAAGAAGAGTGGGCTAAACTCGGTGTGAACGTTGATCAGGACTTTGATCCTTTGTATGTCGTTCCGAAAGATAAAAAGAAAATCATCGCGGATCTTAAAAATAAGATGAAGGGTGTGGACTGCATTTATCTCGCGACCGATGAAGATAGAGAAGGTGAATCGATTTCGTGGCATTTGCTCGAACTCCTGAAACCAAAATGTCCCGTGAAGCGAATGGTGTTCCACGAGATTACTAAAACGGCGATTCAAAAAGCTCTGAAAGACACACGCGAAGTGGATGAAAAACTCGTCCGCGCGCAGGAAACTCGCCGGATCCTTGATCGACTCTATGGCTATACACTCTCTCCTTTAATTTGGAAGAAAATCGCCTATGGTCTTTCCGCCGGTCGTGTTCAATCAACGGGTCTTAAAATGATCTGTGAACGTGAACGCGAGCGCATGCGTTTCAAGCGCTCTGTGTACTGGGACATCAAAGCGACTGTGCATCCTGAAAAAGATAAAAAAGCGACCTTTGAAACGAAGCTCGTTTCCGTCAAAGGTGGGCGAGTGGCCGGGGGGAAGGATTTCGATTCTTTGACTGGTAAACTCATGGAAGATAAAAAAGTGGTTCTGCTCGATGATAAAAAATCAAAAGAGCTCGCCAAGAGTATTGAGAAAGCGACATGGAAAGTGACGAGTGTGGAAGAAAAAACTTTCAACTCAAAGCCCGCCATTCCCTTCATCACTTCCACGCTTCAAATGGAGGCCAACCGAAAACTCGGCATGGGTTCTAAAGATACGATGAGAACGGCCCAGCGTTTGTACGAAGAAGGTCTCATCACTTACATGAGAACGGATTCACCAAATCTTTCTCAAGAAGCCATCAATGCGGCCCGAAATATGGTGGTTGATCTCTATGGAAAAGCTTACCTGAATCCAGAAGTCCGTCAGTTTTCTGCCAAACAAAAAGGGGCCCAGGAAGCCCACGAAGCGATTCGTCCCGCAGGTGCGGAATTCATGCATCCAGAAAAAACGGGTCTTTCTGGGCGCGAACTCCAACTCTATGAACTCATCTGGAAAAGAACGATGGCAACTCAGATGAAAGAAGCTGAGAAAGCGTCGATGGTCATTAAAATTGAAGCCGGGGACGCTGAGTTTTCGGCCTCAGGAACACGCATCCTATTCCCAGGATTTCTTCGCGTTTATGTCGAAGGTTCAGATGATCCGGAAGCCGCACTCGAAGATAAAGAACTCATTCTTCCCGTTCTTAAAAAGGGCGATGTCTTGAATGCAGTTTCGATCACACCGGATCAGCATGAAACAAAACCTCCTGCAAGATTCACTGAAGCCTCGATCGTTCAGTCACTCGAAAAAGAGGGTGTCGGTCGTCCTTCCACATACGCGTCGATTATTTCCACGATCTTAGATCGTGGATATGTGCGAAAAGATGGCTCGGCCCTCGTTCCTACCTTCACCGGAATGGCCGTGATTCAGCTTCTCGAAAATCACTTTGAGCATCTCGTGGATTATTCATTCACGTCTGAGATGGAAGCAAGCCTTGATAAAATTGCTTACGGCGAAGAAGACTGGTTGAAGTACCTGACGAAGTTTTACAAAGGGAAAAACGGTCTCGCCAAGAAAGTCGAAGAGCAGGATAAAAAAATTAAGCCGGAAGAATCGCGCACGATTAACATCATGAAAGACGGCGAAGAAATTAATATTAAAGTGGGTCGCTTCGGACCGTACGTCGTCGATAAAACGGGTGCAGAAGAAGTTCACGCCTCGATTCCGGAAGACATCGCTCCAGCAGATATCAACGCTCAGGATATTAAAGACCTGATTAAGACCAATGCTGATGGACCGATTCCGATCGGGACAGATCCAAAAACAAAGCAGAAAATTTACTGCCTCGTGGGTCGCTATGGTGCTTACTTCCAGTTGGGAGAAGTGACGGACGAAACTCCGAAGCCAAAACGCGCGTCTCTTCCGAAAGGAAAAGATCCGAAGACGATTACGATGGACGATGCTCTGGAAGCACTGTCTCTTCCCCGTGAACTTGGTAGCCATCCAGAGACGAAGAAACCAGTCCTCGCCAACCAGGGACGCTTCGGACCGTATGTCATGCACGATGGGACATTTCGTTCGCTTAAAAAAGAGGACAACCTCTTCACGATCGATTTCAAGCGGGCGATGGAACTCCTGACCGAAGAAAAGAGTGCCAACCGTCGTGGGGGAAAGGTTCTCCGAGAGTTCGGCCTGGTGGCAAAACTCAAGAAGAAAGCCTCTATTCTGGACGGAAAATACGGTCCTTATATTAAGGTAGGGACTAAAAATATTACCCTTCCCGAGGACAAGCGGGACCCGAAAGTCATTGAGAAGATGACCGAAGCCGAGCTTGCCAGTATAGTACTTGCCGCAGGGAAGAAGTAAGGAAAGTGAGTTTTGGCGTCCAAATCTGCATTGACAGTGGGCGCACAGACCGGTAATTTACCGTAGTTTCAATCTGATCAAATAAGGACTATGCATATGAAAAAAGGTATCCATCCTGAGTACAGAGACGTTGTATTCAAAGACGTTTCTTGTGACTTCGAAATTCTCACTAAATCAACAATCAAGACGACTGATAAGACCACATTTGAGGGCAAAGAGTATCCGATGTTCAAAATCGATATTTCTTCTGGCTCACATCCGTTCTACACAGGAACGCAGAAAATCATGGATACAGAAGGTCGCGTCGATCGCTTCAAGAAAAAATACGGAAAAAAGTAAGCTCACAAAACGGCCACCTTCGGGTGGCTTTTTTTTGCCTATTTTTTACGAGAGTTCAGCAGCACTGATGCTGGTGTTTGTGAGAATGCTGAAGGTTCTTGGCGTGAGCAAAAACGAGAAAGAGTGATCCGATAATCGATACACTGTGGCTGGTTTGATCAGTGACTTTGCCCTCAAGGATCACACCCATCGAGATGAAAAAAAGTCCTGTCACAGCGACACCAAGAATCCAAGTAAGGCCATGTTTACGGTAGCCCGGAATAAAGGCAAGAGGCGATGTGAAGAGAATGATGAACCCTACGGCGATATGAATCCAGGTCGAATGGGTATAGATTGAGATGGCAGGAAAAAACAACGGGAGGAAAGCCACCACAATGCAGTGAATGACACAGGCAGTGGAAAAGGTAATTCCCAGGCGATCCCATACTTTTTTCATTCGGGACATATAGCAGGGCTAAAGCAAAGCGTCTATAATGGTGGAAAATTAAACCCACCCAAAATACGGAGATAAGCTATGAAAATTCTTATTGTTCTTACGAGTCTTATGATGTCGATGACAGCGTTCGCTAGCCGAGTGGAAGTGGACGTTGTGGGTATGACCTGCGGAATGTGTGTTGAGGCCGTGACAAAAGAACTGACGGCAACTCAGAAAGCGGAAAACGTTTCTGTGAAAGTCGATGATAAGAAAGCATGGTTTG
>CANETG010000261.1 GCA_947440875.1 Bacteriovoracaceae bacterium | reverse complement strand
CGCCCCCCCATAAAAAATAACGGTAAGGCCACACCACAAAGGCATCCCCCCGCCGACGAAGTAACTTCTTTCGTAGACGAGTGAGCCGTTTCCAATCGAACTTGTGTAGGGCGAGTTGATCGAGAGTCTCATGGTGCTACAAGAGTAAATAAAAAAGAAACCGAAAAGAATAAGTTTCATGAATCCGAGAAAGTAAAAGTTGCCTCGACGGCGTGATGGTCTGATAGGGGACAGGATTTTCCACCATGATTAAAGAGATAAGGTTTGACCTTCATTTCCGTCGCTAAAATTCCATAGTGATTGCTGTACCACATGTGATCGATCCATTCCCGAGAGGCACCAGTCTTAAAGCACGGATTTGAAATCCCCCCAGTGTAAAGGATATCACCGGTTAATTTTGTCTCCGTCATCACCAAAAGACGCAGACCCATCTGAAACTCGATTTCAACTTCATCGATGTTTAGGTCACCGATGAGAAATTGGGGAATATCCGGTCGTCCATGTTTAACGAGCAAGGAATGAATCTCAGAGAGTTGCTTCATCCGAATCGCCCCTCTATTCTCGATCGCCTGAAGGTGAGTATTGACGACATGAACTTTATGTCCGCCAGGCATGGTAATTTCCATGAGGAGTGCACCTTTCGTGGCAAAACAATCAGCACCGGCACAATTTCTGTAATAGACATGGTCAATGAGCTTCATCGGGTAACGACTCAGGATGAAAAGACCAGAACCAAAGACACTGACAAAGAACTTTGGCCTATTGAGGGTAATAGAATACGGATGAGTTTTTGCCAGCGACGTTCTGATCTTTGTTCGAAAACTCTTCATGAAAGCTTCCTGCATAAAGATCAAATCATGCGATGTATTCTGAAGTTCTTGGGCGATCAGCTTTGTTCGCGTTGCCTGAAGGCTATTTTTGATCGGCCTTGGAAGCATGTACACGTTCCAGCTGAGAACTTTGAGTTCATGGGCGAGTGCACCGGGGATCACAAACAAAAAAGAGAAAAGAACAATGAGCTTAATTTTCATCCTCTTCATTATGAACTTTAGTCGCTCGGTAGTTCAACCAGAAAACGAGTTCTTTTGGTTAAAAGAATTTTCATTCTCCATCGACCTGAAGCTGCTTACTGGTCCGAGCACCGAGATCACGGAGATTCTCCATCCGGCTTGCGACACTCCCCTTGCCTGTGATCATTTTTCCGCGGAGGCTTTCAAAAGAATCATCGACCCGTTTGATCTGCCCTTGAATCGTGTCAAGATCCTCAGCGACGGCGACGAATTTATCGTACAAAGCACCCGCCTGCCGAGCAATCTCAATGGCGTTCTTCGTTTGCCGTTCTTGCTTCCAGAGTGACGCCACCGTTCTCAGTGTCGCAAGAAGTGTCGAAGGACTCACGAGCACAATATTTCTTTCCCAAGCGTGCGTGAAAATTTCTTTATCATTTTGCATGGCAAGCATGAAGGCCCCTTCAAGAGGAACGAACATCATGACGTAGTCCGGAGTAACCATTTTTTCCAGGTGCTGATAGCGCTTAGACGACAGACCTTTAATGTGCGCGTACAGAGAATCAAGAAAGTCAGTGAGGTCTTCTTTCTTCTGATCGTTGATGTACCGTTCGTACGAAACCAGACTCACTTTCGCGTCGATGATCAGATGTTTATTTTCCGGAAGATGAATAATCACATCCGGCATCTGATGCTTTCCTTCTTCATCCTTGAGCTTTAGATCCTTCCCTTGCATGATGAATTCTTCGCCAGAGCGAAGCCCCGAAGTTTCAAGAATCTTTTCAAGAATCATCTCGCCCCAATTCCCCTGAAGCTTCACATCACCTTTCAGCGCCCTGGTGAGATTTTCAGTTTCCTGACTCATTTTGGCCGAAGCCTCAACGATGCGAGAAATTTCCGAATGAAGCTTGATCCTATCTTTGGTGTCCGTAAGATGCATCTCTTCCACTTTCTTGGAAAACTCACTCATCTTTTCTCGAAAGGGACTGAGCATGAGCTCCATTCCGTGAAGCGAGTCCTCACGAAAGGTACGAGATTTTTCTGTGAAAATTTCAGTCGTAAGCTGCTTTAATTCTAATTTTAACTTCTCTGAATTTTCCTGATGGTACTTTTCTTGAAGAGCGTATTTCTCCTGAAGCACTCGAAACTCTGTCTTCTCTTTTTGGCCCAGAATAAATGAAACGCCCAGGCCTAGGAGAAAGCCACCCGCAACTAGAAGAATAAAAGTGATCATGCATACCTCGTCCTTAGAGTATTTCAAGATTCACAGACTCTTTCCACTACTTATCCTGGTGGTGATTAGCTCTCTGACCCTTTTGATCCTGAAAAAATGTCGCGTTCATGAGGGTGTGCAAGAACTCATGGAAAAATTCGAATCTCTGCGCGGAAATATGCTCTGGATTGACGAAAATTCACACCCTGACCTGTTTTAGTCCCAGAAGTTGCGATACTTACCAGATCTTGTCTGATC
This sequence comes from Bacteriovoracaceae bacterium, assembly GCA_947440875.1. Classification (GTDB taxonomy): domain Bacteria; phylum Bdellovibrionota; class Bacteriovoracia; order Bacteriovoracales; family Bacteriovoracaceae; genus Peredibacter. The sequence goes on along the minus strand of CANETG010000261.1, from coordinate 1,445 downwards.
TCTTTACGAAATGAAAGTCCGCGCTACAATAAAGCATGGCCCCAAAAAAATCTACTGCACTTGCCCCTATCGTCAATCAAGACCTCGCTCGAAAATTTCAGGAAGCGAGTCTGAAGAAAACCGACATCGCGGACTTCATCCGTGAGTTCCTCGTTCAATTTCTTTCTGAAGACACGAAGACCGCCTACGTTAAGGATCTCAAATTCTTTTTTGATTTTCTTCGTTCGGGGAACGTTCAGATCGCTCACCCCTCTGAAATTAAATCCTTTCATTTTCAGTTATACCGCGACCATCTCATGGAAAAAGGTCTCGCCTCCGCAACCATTAATCGGCGGCTAGTCTGCATCCGATCGTTCATGAAGTGGGCGATCGCCGCAAAACTGATTGAACACAATCCCCTTGATACGGTGAAACTGCCGAAGGTTCAGACCGAATCTCCGACCGTTGCATTTGATGACGAAGAAGTGCTTCGCATGATTAATGCCCCTGATCCCGGAAACCACAAAGGCCGCACCCATCGCCTGGTAATGGTCATTCTTTTTCACCTGGGTCTGCGCCGCTCAGAACTGACAAATCTCAAAATGCATCAAATCGTCGACGACCGCGGTCACATGACTCTCAGGATTCATGGGAAGGGCGACAAGGTCAGACTCGTTCCTCTGAATGTCGTTGTCTGGGAAGAAATAAGTCTGTACGTCGCGAGTTTAAAGGATAATGGAATCAGTCTGGGTCCTGAAGACTACCTTCTTCAGACCGAACTCAAATTGAAAAATGATCGCCCGATGGACGGATCGACCATTTACCGCGTGATTGAAAAATACGCTCGCGGTCTTGGGATTAATAAATCGGTTTCGCCCCATTCTTGTCGCGCAACCGTCATTTCCCACCTTCTCGACACAAGCCACGCCGCCATCCGCGATGTGGCGACATTCGCCGGGCATTCTAATATAACGACCACCGAACGTTACGACAAACGTCGGAAGAATCTCGACAAGAGTGCCGCTTACTTAGTGGATTATGAAAAAAAATCAGGCTGATCGTTTTTTGAATGGATCTTTGTAAAGATCCCTCACGAGCGACTTCGTGTAATCCATAAAGTTAGTGATGTTCTTTACGTGAAGATCTTTTTTGCATTCAATTTTTGAATACGGTATGAAAAGATACGCTTTCTTATTTTTAAAGAAATCAAAACTCGAGTGCACTGAGAAATCCGTGAGACTGCAATAAACGGAATCATCTTTTTTCGATGAGTAAAGAAAATTGAAGGTGTACTGAGAGAAGTGCGCTTTCATTTCCTCGAGGCTCTTACCAACAGCACCAGCGAGAGCACTCGTTTCAAGAAGAATCCGAAGTCCCTGCGACTGCGCTATTTCCCGCTGGAAGAGCTCTGCATCCACAGAAAACAAAAGTCCACTCGTAGTCAGCTGCTCGAGGTTGACCAACTG
>CANETG010000260.1 GCA_947440875.1 Bacteriovoracaceae bacterium | reverse complement strand
CATGTTCATCGGAGCTCTCGGCGGAACGCTGATTGGTCTCGTGACGGATTATTATACGTCGATGGGTCCAGTTTCTCGGATTGCGGAAGCATCAAGAACTGGTGCCGGAACAAACGTGATTCAAGGTCTTGCTGTCGGAATGGAATCAGTGGCCGCTCCGATGATTATCGTCGCTGTTGTGGCCTATCTTTCTAACCATTTTCTTGGGCTCTACGGAATTGCTCTTTCAGCAGTCGGAATGCTCGGTGGGACAGCAGTTGTGATGACTGTGGATGCCTACGGACCAATCTCTGATAACGCTGGCGGAATTTCTGAGATGTCAGGACTCGGACCTGAAGTCCGTGCCATCACAGATGAACTCGATACAGTTGGGAATACGACTGCAGCTATTGGTAAAGGTTACGCGATTGGTTCAGCGATCCTCACAGTTCTTGCACTCTTCTCTGCCTACAATATCGAGATCAATCACGTTAGAGCACTTTCAGGGCTTCCTGAACTTGCTTTAGTTCTCACGGATCCAAAAATCTTGATTGGTATTCTTCTTGGTTCAATTCTTCCGTTTCTTGTTGGTTCAACAACCATGCTCGCAGTTGGTAAAGCGGCCGGAGCGATCGTGGTCGAAATCGGTCGTCAGTTCAGGGAAATTCCTGGACTCATGGAACTGAAAGCTGAGCCAGAGCCGACAAAAATTGTGGACATCGCCACTGCTGCTGCTCTTCGTGAAATGATTCTTCCAGGATGTCTCGCGATCTTTGCACCAGTGCTCGTAGGATTCTTCATGGGCCCGGCGTCACTTGCTGGTCTCCTCGCTGGATCACTCGCTGTTGGTGCGACAATGTCACTCTTCATGGCTAACGCCGGTGGAGCTTGGGATAACGCTAAAAAGTATATCGAGAAAGGAAAGCTTGCTGGTGAAAAGAAGGGAACTGATGTTCACAAAGCGGCTGTCGTCGGTGACATGGTCGGAGATCCGTTCAAGGATACTTCTGGTCCGGGTGTTGCGATTCTCATCAAGGTGATGTCGGTTGTTTCGCTCTTGATTGCGCCTTTGATTGCGCTACTGTAATCCAAAAATATGAGGGTCCCGAAAGGGACCCTTTTTTTTGTTTCTTTGATTTCGTATCGGCTGGGTAATTGAAACCATTTTGTTGAGTAATTTGTAAAAAGGTTTATCCATTGAAAATTTTTACCACTCTTCTTTTTATTTTCACTAGTTGTGCGCAGATTCAACCAATAAAAAAAAATGAGAAGAAAACTCGTCCCTATCCAAGAATTGAGACAGGTATTAAACGCGTCTGCGCCGTGAACCAGGAACTCAAAAGCTACGAGGAACGGTATATTTTCGACTGCAAAGAAGACTACTCAAAAAAGGCGCGTATTTTTGCTGGATACGGCTTCAGGAGTAAACCGGGACATCCTTATACTTCGGGACTTAAGTCGCCTTACCCGCGAGGGAAAGTCGCTCGCTCGATTGATATGATTTCGAGAAATTATTCTCTCAATGAAACGTATCTTTCGGTGATTGATTTTGCCGGCGGTCCCGATTCGCATGATAAAAAGTCAGTGATTTTTTTATTCCCACGCGTTGAGATTCCGAAAGTGACTGAGATTGGAAATGAAGTGGAGCTTCTCCTTCCAACAGGGGAGAAAGTTTTCTTCGATGCTGAAACTGGAGTGATTAACGGAGGATCGATGAAGGAAGGGAAAATAGACCTGCACCGCGATTACAAAAAGCGCGCTGAACCGAACATTCATTACACCGGTGACTACGTCAGTGTAAGACTCACGCACGCCTTCGATGAGCCCACCATCGCCGCGGACAAAGCCGTTATCAAACAGAAGAAGAATATTTGTATTTTGATCAGAGGAAGGCTCTTTAGTCGTGAGGGAAAACTTCTCACAAAAAGTGATGATGAATTCCTCGCAGCAATTAATAGAGAGTGCACCACACCCTTCCGTTTCTAGCTCATTCAAGTTTTTGGCCCTGATCTCCGATAAGAACACTCATGGGATTTCCTAGGTCGTTCAGCTTGTTTGTTTTCATCACATTCTCGTACTCTGCCGTTGCGCAGTTTACGCTAGAAGATGAGTTGCGAAAAACGGTCGATCGCATGAGCGAAATAGAGGACGTGCTCCGGACTTTGAATGGAACGGACTGCGTGGATGAAACACAGGCCTTCCCAAAAGTGACCTCAGATATTCCCGTCGCTTGCGCAGGCAGCTCTCAGCGTGATGGTTACGAAGAAACTAGAGTCATTGATTGCACTCGAGATAATCGTGAGTACCCTGGGGGATTTCGATTCCGCGCTCAGCATGAGCACCCCTTCATTGAAGGCGCGCGCTCTCCCTATGCAAACGGTTCCAAACCCGGACGAATGATTGAGTTCGTGAGCCGAGATCATGCCCTAAATGAAACCTATCTTTACATGTCTGACACCGCTGGTGGACCAGATTCGCATGACATGAAATCAATTATGTTTGTTCTGCCCAGAAAAGTGGTGCCGACCGCACAAACAATTGGAAATGAAGTTCATGTCACGATGAATACCGGTGAGAAAGTTGTTTTCGATAAACGCACGAACGCCATCAAGAGTGGTGCGCTTCGCGAGGGACCGCTCGATCTCACGAGTGATCGCTTCCGCAGACAACCCGCCAATATTCAGTACAGTGGAACCGGTGTGAGTATCAAACTCAGTCACCGTTTTGAAGATCCTCTTCAGTTCACAGAAACCGCGGAAGTCAAGCAAGGAGGTCGCTCTTGTCGAGTTCCGCGCGGAGTCCTGCTAGATACGGCAGGAAAACTCAAGACTCAGAATGATCGCGATCTTATGCGAATTCTTAACCAGAGCTGTCCCTCCGGTGCTGGTCAATCGCCTTTCCGATTCTAATTAGACCCAAAAAGCATCTCCACACCAATAAAAAAGAACGGAGTTCTCCTGAATGACCACACCTTGGGAAAATTTAATCCGGTGGTGAGGTCGAGGTAAAGAATATCTTTGTAAAGATTTCGGCGATAACTTGGAGCAAGGGTAAAGCCTGATACGTACCAAACGCCATCAACAACGATTGTGGCCATTGTAAGTGAATAGGAGAGCGCTTCAAAGTCAGATAGGCGGTGAAGAAGCGAGGGGCCGTGTCTCGTTCCAAAATCTTTCTGACTGATTCTCCAGTCTAAGTCATTCGTAAAGCGTAAGAGGAGAAGTGGGTCAAAACTGTAATCAGAAGTGAGGGTCGTTCGCTGCCGAAACCCATCGCGAGTACTGATCCATGTGCCCTCTTGAACGAAACGATTAATGATAATCCCCGTTTCTTTATTCTTCCGCACACGCGCCCGAAGTGTCACATTCGGGCGAATGGAAGCGTTGATATTGGTGTCTGCATTAAAGAGCCATCTTTCATCTACTTTGTGCCGCTTTAAATATTCATCCTCAATTTTTTTTAATTCTTGTTTGGTTAAAGTCTGCTTTTTTTTATCACCTTTTTTCTTTTTTTCTTCATCATCATCGGGCTCGTATTTAAAACGAGATTCAAGTTTCGGCAGCTGGAGGTTGAAACGGATTTGGATATCATCCTTAGGAAGTGAGCGTTCTTGAACAGTGTAGTTTCCGCGCAGACGAAGCTTGCTTCTGCCTAATTCATCATCCGCGCGTTCGGTAGCAAAGAATGAGTCGAAGTCATTAGCGATGTGATTCACCCTTCGGCCAAAAAAATTATCTAGTGAATCAACGATAGGGATGCGCGGCTCTTCCCGCTCTTCGGCCGGGGAAGCGAGAACAGTAACAGAGATGATGAGGAGAAATATTCCGAGAAACGAACTCATCTCTCTATTCTAGCCAAAAACCATCAAGTGCCAAATTTTGGAGGCAATATCGCCGCTAAAAAGTGGTTGTCTCGTTAACGGGACATTTCAAGAACTCTTGATAACAGCCATATT
>CANETG010000259.1 GCA_947440875.1 Bacteriovoracaceae bacterium | reverse complement strand
GTATTTACAAAGTCCCTCAAGGCGCGCGCCGAGATTCATGTTGTCGCCGAGTGCGGTGTAGGAGAAAATTCGCGTTGAGCCCATGTTTCCGACGGAACACTCACCCGTATTGAGACCGATTCCCACGTCAAAATGCGGAAGGTTTCTTTTCTTGAAATCTTCGTTCATCCCGGGCATGGCTTCGGCCATGCGAATCGCTGCATGGACCGCGTGCTGAGCGTGATTCCCAATTTGAAGGGGGGCGCCCCAGATCGCCACGATCGCGTCACCGATGTATTTGTCGAGAGTCCCTTTCGTGTCGAAAACAATATCCGTCATTTGGGTCATGTAATCGTTGAGGACGTTGGCGAGGTCCTGTGCTGAAAGTGTTTCTGAAATGGAAGTGAAGTCTCGGACGTCAGAAAAAAGACAAGTGATGTCCATTTTCCTTCCACCGACTTGAATATTGTCTGGGTCTTTGAGCATCTCTTCGACCACCGTCGGGGCCACGTATCTTGAGAATGTTCCTTTGATTTGTTTTTTCTCTTTATTGGCCTCGTAGAAATTCAAAAACGTATTCCAGAGGTAAGTCACACCAAAGCAGACGTAACACGTGAAGAGTTTTATCTCATACCCATGGGGCAAGAAGTAGGAGACGTCGACGTAGTACGAAACCGACATAAGAATGATCAGCGCAGAGAGATCGATAACGGCACTATCGAAGCGGTGGATGAATAAAAAGAGAACCATTCCGAAGATAAGAAGAATTAATGAGATATCGATAGAGTCGTCAGACTTTTTCAAGAAATTTCTTTTCTGGAGCATGTCGACGAAATTCATATGGGCGTAGACTCCCGGCATCTTGGGACTCACGGGTGTTTGCCGAAGATCATGAGCGCCGTTGGCCGTCGACCCAATGAAGACGATTTTCCCCTCTAAAGCGCGGAGTGCTTTATCCATTTCCTCATTGGGATGAAGAACGTCATAGAGTGAGAAATCGCTGAAAGCATTATCGGAGCCGACGTAGCGAATCCCTGCGAGCCCGTTTCGATCTAACTCGAGGAAAGAGCCATCTTCAAACGAGAGTCCGGCCTTAAAAGTTCCGAGCTTTGAGGTGTACGACTGAGCGAAAATATTTTTTTCTTTGGACCATTCGAGGTAGGTGATGAGGGCCAGAGAATCGATGAGTGAACCGTCTTCAAAGTGAGTGCGCGCGACCGCCTTATATTTCCGAAAAACCCCATCCGCGTCTTCCTCGGCAGAAATGTAGCCAAGATTGGCCCCGGGCTCAATGAACTCTCTAATCGGATACGTCTCACTCGAAATTCCAGTCGGGAGGAGCTCACCCTCTTTATTTTCTCCCGAATTGACCGAGTTAAAAAAAAGCTCATCTGGGAAAGCATCAAAGAATTCTTCTCCCGAGGGAGCGGAGTAGGCTCCTCCCTCATTTTTAAGTCCCACGAGAGAATAGCTAAAAACAATAACTCTTTTTTCTTGGACAAACTTTTCAATCGCCGTCTGAAATAACTTGTCCGGATTCTCGCCGGCGTACGCGGGGGACTTCTCCGGAAAGAGGACGTCGAAGCTCACTGTTTTCACATTATATTTGGCCAGCTGTTTCAGAAGATCGGCGTAGACCGATCTCGGGAGTGGCCAGACACCGAGTTTCTTTAAGGAGTAGTCGTCAATTTTAATCAGGAAAATGTCTTGGCTCTTCGTTTTCTGGGCCGAGAGATTTTGCTCGTTTCGGTAGTCGTAAAATTTACTTTCAAAAACCGTCAGGCGCTTAAAAACATCTCCTAAAAAATCGATGTCAAAAAGAACGTGAAGCTCCGAGGCATAAAAAGAGACTAAGGCGAACACAAGAATTCCTAGTGTTCGAATGATTTTTAAGAGTCGTTTCTTTTTCATGTGGGACCTTTCATTTCATTCTACCCAACGGCCGCGCGTTCGCAATAGTTTCCCGAAGTGGACCATTTCTATTAGAGCGCTGGTATGTTAGATTTGACTCATGAGTCTTGAAAAATTGAAATCTCGTTTTCATCAAACTGTCGTTGATCTTCAGGCCCAGGTTACTGGGGAGATGAAGCGACTTGACCCGGGTCTGTCTTTAACTGAGGACGTCTGGTCAAGGAGTGACCACGCGGGAGCTCCCGGTGGTGGAGGGATCACTCGCGCTTTCCAAGGTCAGCTCTTTGAGAACGCAGGGGTGAATACGTCTCTGGTTTTCGGAAAAATTGATCCAAAGTTTGCGCAGAATCTTCAAGGCAGCGGGGATGAAATGTGGGCGACTGGGATTTCTCTTATTATCCATCCTAGAAATCCTCGGATCCCTACCGTCCACGCTAATTTTCGCATGATCCATCAGGGTGATAAGTTCTGGTTCGGCGGTGGGGCAGATCTCACTCCGTATTACCCGTACGAAGAGGATTTTTCTCATTTCCATGGAGTCTGGAAAAAGGCTTGCGCTCCCTACGACCATTACGGCCCAATGAAAAAAACCTGTGATGAGTATTTTAATAACCATCACCGCGGGATTGAGATGAGGGGCATCGGCGGAATTTTCTTTGATCACTACAACACGGGTGATGGGGAAAAAGATTTCAAAATGGTGACGGATCTAGCGGCGCATTTTATCGAATCGTATTTTCCGATCGTCACCAAACGCATGCATGAAAACTGGACTCCGGAAGATGAGGAGTTCATGCTCTTTCGTCATGGTCGATACGTCGAATTTAATCTCCTCCATGACCGCGGGACGCACTTTGGATTAAAATCCAACGGGCGCACGGATTCGATTCTTATTTCCCTGCCTGCTCGCTGTCTCTTTGGTTACCAATGGAAACCAGTTCCCGGCTCAGTCCATGAGAAAATGATGGGGTTCTACACGCCTCACAACTGGTGATTAGAAAGCCTGCGCGTCCCTCTCACGAGTGACGAGTCAATACCAGGGACGCCATTATCAGATCGACCGGCAATGATTCAGGGCCTTATATCAGGCGTTCTTAGTTGCGTTGGTGCTGGGGCAAAAACTTCATCGGCGATTCTCATTTCATCAGAGCCGTCAACCATGCGTCTGGCGACGTTCGATTCAGCGGCACCGACGAGCTCATCCATTTGTGAGCTACTTAATATGGAATGCGCGCGGGCATAATCGGGGACAGAACTACTCAGTTCCTCCATTCCCTGAGGACGAGCGTTTGCGAAATTTTCAAGAACTTCACCAGCGTCTCCCAGCATATCAACAGAATCGGCCACCACATCCGTGGCACGAGCAGCGTCTGCAATCCTATCGGCTTGAACTGCTGATTCTCCTGCGCCAGAGACTCTTCCGACGGCACTAGCGATAGCGCTGTCGACAGTCCGGTAGCCAAAACGTGTCCCGCGGTCCAGGAGTTCCAAATAAAAAGCGGCGGGTCTCAAGGTAAAGCGAGTGGCTTGACCAATGATACTCTGGTCAACCGCTCTTACTGCCGAGGCGATGCCACTGGTGACCGAACTATTTTTTATTGCAGTCCAGACGCGGATGACCTCTCTTTGGGCGGGAGTTAAAACAACTCGGGTGGCATCGAGAACTGCGCCGGTGGCACGAGAAAGGGCAGGGGGAGGACGTGGAATATTTCGAATGACGTTCGTGGCCAGAGTACTAAAGCGACTCGCAACAGCTCCTGCTCTTACACCTTCGAGGGCCGCGACTACTACGGCACCAGTTCCTCCGGTGAGGATACCTGTGCCGATTTCCCCGATGGCAAATCCCGCGACTCCGCACATGAGTTGAAGTTTCTGCTGACAAGTAGCACAGTCCCAACTTTGCATCGGACGCACACAATCAGATACATACGGCTTTTCCGCCCAGGCTTCACAGCCGTAGCTTTGCATGGCCGCCTGTTTAATTCCTTCGTACATTTGATTCATGACAGTGCTCATGGTCGCTGCCGGATTTTGAATAAATCTTGTGATGAATCCTGGCCCGGCATTTTGAGCGGCCATCAATC
>CANETG010000258.1 GCA_947440875.1 Bacteriovoracaceae bacterium | reverse complement strand
TCTCTTGTTTCTACACTCTGGGACAGAGAAAGGGCATGGGAATTGGCGGCCCTGGTGCGCCGTGGTTTGTGGTCGCAAAAAACTTCGAGAAAAATGAAGTCGTTCTGGCCCAAGGGGATGATCACCCAGCACTCTATGCAGATGGATTAATCGCCAGTGAGATGAACTGGCTTGTCGATGATCTTCCGGAAGAATTTGAATGCATGGCCAAGGTCCGGTATCGGCAAATAGAGCAGGCGTGCAAAGTGAAACGTTTGGGAGATACCCTTCGGGTAGAGTTTCATGCGCCTCAGCGTGCGATGACCCCACGTCAGTCCGTTGTTTTCTACGATGGTGATGTGTGTTTGGGTGGGGGAATTATTACTGAGATTGATCCGAATTACTTCGAGCGGGGACTTCCCTTACCAAAGATCCTTTCGGTTGAGGTCTAGCCCTTTCTTATTGTCTTCAGGACGCTTCTTTGGTTCGAATCCCTGACAATCTCCAAGACCTGCCTGGGCCACGATGCTCGAGGGTTGATCTTTGCATTGGATGCCAAAACGGCGGCATCCGTGGGGAGTTTTTTGATCCCAGGTAATATAAAAATGACGGCATTGCGAGCAGTTAGGCTTTCCCATAGAGTCATTCTAGAAAATCTCTTGAGACTTTGCCATCTGGGAAGGATTTACCCTCTTATCAAGGGGTCATTTGGTTAACATTAAGACGCACTATAAGCTTTACATGCACCACCTCAATTTTACGCTTGCTCCTGCGATTTTAACGTTTAATGAGCCTATGACGCACTGATCGGTATCAGAATGACACCGATTTAGTGGCACAAACGATGCAAAGTAGAGGCGAGACCGAGTGTTTCGCGGCAAAGATAAAAGGCGAATATGAACGTAAGTGGTTTTGAGAAGTCTGAACAAAATGTAGTCTCACTTTTCGGTGGAATCCAGGAAGAAATGATTCCTGATCCGCTGGAGACAATGCTTCGGGAGACTGATTCTCTTCTTGCCCACGACAAGAAGGTCATAAAAGTGAAGACTCCCGTCGTTTCGGATTCACAATTTCCAGATCAATCCATGTTCGTTCTTGATCAGCAGTTGGGCCATTTGAAAGAAAGTGTTGCCCGGATCAAATATTATATGTTGGACCTTGATGATTTACTCCCCAAGTAAAAAAAGCTCTCGACAATCTTAGTCTTAATCCCTTAAATTAATTCCACTTTGCCCGGGTGGTGAAATTGGTAGACACACCATCTTGAGGTGGTGGCGCCGAAAGGTTTGCTGGTTCGAGTCCAGTCCCGGGCACCATTAAAAAATAAAAAAAGGAAGCTTCGGCTTCCTTTTTTTATTTTAAATTTTCCTTCAACTGAACCCTCTCAGCACAATTGATCTGTGTCCTTTTTCTTAATTATTTTTCTTTCAAAATAAGACTGAAAAAGGGGCTTTTTGGTGAAGTCTTTCTTCACAAATGGCGAGTTCATAAGACTCTTCTGTAAACAGGAAATAACTTTTAGCTTTCATTCTTTTTGACTCAAATTATGTAGACCAACAGGTCTGAATTTTTCAGCGTTTTCAGTCGTAAAGATCAGCATGAATATAAAAACTATTTTTTTACTTTTATTATTTGTCTCGTGCGGAAAAAAAATTTCACAGAACATGATTTTTCCTACAGATCAAGCAACTCTTGCGGAGAAAGAAGTGATCATGCGCGCAGTTGATCAACTCCAAACTAACTTCCAAGACAATGGAGTGGAAGTCGTTCTTCGCTCGATTCCCTATCATGTGACGAGTTCTCTGCCCGACAACATCGCAGGGATTTGTGTTTATCAAGAAAATGGTCGACCAGTAGGTATCGCGATCAACAGACGCGTACTTAATGATTGGATGATTGAAAGTGCCACTCATTACGGATTTCTCTACAAAGCTCTCCTCCACGAGATTGGACATTGTTTTTTTGGTCGCGATCATGACGATGGTCATCTTGAGATCTCCCTTGATCTTTTCACTGAAAATTCGATGGATCTCTCCGTAATGATAAGTGGTGGACTCGCCAGAACTCCCAAAGTTCTTTGGCCTTACTACGTCAAAGAAATCGCGGGTCTAGATAGAATCAACACCCAGGATGATCTGATGAGATTTCTGAGAGATTCTCATGTTTTAGATTAGGGAAAAAATTTACACGGTTACACTCTTCTTTTTCAATTCGTGTTACGGTCAGCTTCTCATCTAGGAGGCAACCATGATTAGGTATTTAATCGCTTTAAGCTTTCTTTCTGGAGTCTTCATCGTACCAGAGGCCGAAGCCTCAGTTGTAAACTGCCATGGTAGAGTTCGTGGACAGACAATTTCTTTTTATGCTCAAGGAAGTTTAGTTCGTCAACGAGATGGAATCGGGCACGTGAAAATCGCTGGGAGAATAGTGGCTCGATTTGATGGTGATGCGGCGAGGGTCAATTATCTCGCGAAATCTTTTTCAATCAGAAATGACCGCGGCGATCTCGTCGAAGGCAGAGTCAATAATTTTAGCACCGGTTCTTCGACACTCACTCGCATGGTGCTTCCGGGTGAAGGGATACGGGTTGTGAATTTGCCCGTCAGCTGCTCCGTGCAGTGATTCCAAGCTCCTAGCTTCCCATCAAAGAATTCTTAAACATTTAGCCTAGTTTGACGAAAAGAGACTGTCTAGGAGTCTCTATGTTTAAGTGTTTATCCACTTTGCTGGTCTTTATTTATTCCTCAATAGCGGTCGCTGTACCCATTTCTTCACTCACGTTTCAGGATCAAGTGATTCAGGACAAGAAGATTAAAATTGGTCTGCCCAAAGGTTGGGAGGCCGTTAAAAATCTTTATGGCCTGCCGCTCGTAGCACTCGGTCCTTGGGCCAATGACTCCCGTCCAGCGATCACGTGGATGTTTACCGGTATGACGAAAAAAATCATGAGCCAATCTGAGTTCCAAAAAATTTTCGTGGATTTTAAAAAAGATAAAGAAGAATGGCTCAAAGGTCACGCGGGAAAACTCGTGAAATTTGAGGGCCCAACGGCGACCAGTTTCAATGACAAACTAAGCGGTCATTACATTGGTGCAGAGTTCGTAGTCAATGAGATTAGCTTCGTTGAACGCAGCTACTACCTCTATTGCAACGATGAAGTCTATAACGTGAAATGGAACATCCGAGAAGAACATTTAAAATATTCGAAAGACATTGAGACCATCGTCGGGAGCCTCCAATGCGTTCGTTAATTCTCACCCTTTCTTTACTTCTTCCGATTCTCGTTTGGGCAGACAATGGGCAAGATCTCCAAAAGAAAGTGGATGACCTTAAAGAGCTACAAGAAAAAATTATTGTAAAGTGTGTCGATAATACCGAAAAAGAAAATGTCCGGATCACAGTGAATACGACAGTATTGACCTGTGACGAATTAATCGCGATGGCCGATCGACTTCAAAAGCAACTGGATAGAGAAATTGCCGAGCTCAAGGAAAGATGTGCTCCTCAAAGGCCTCCTTCAGAAGCTCAGGGCCTTGCGCGTGCAAGTGCTCAAGCGGTTCAGCAAACTTCTTGCAGACCTGCTTCAACTGACACTCAGTGTTTATCTCTTTACGCTTGTGCTGCATTTGCTATTGCCAACCCTCTCTCTGAACTTGTCGGAAATCTCGAACGTTACGCTGGTAATGCCAATAGCTGCACTGTTCGCGGGGTAGCAGCTGCTCCCGGATGCCTGCAAAACGTAGTGAAAGGAATCTTCGATTCGATGTGGAGTTTACTCTCACTCGTTTGGGATGTGGGCAGAGCTGCGGTTCGTTCGGTCGGAGAGTGGACAGGTCTCGTCCGCAGACAAGAAAACGCTTCCTCTGAACGATTAATGGCGGCCCAACAATCGGGTCCGAACTTTATTCAAAGATTCATTGCTAATCCTGGACGAGTGATGCAGCAAATGATCACGGCCATGTATGACGGAATTAAAACCGCAGAGATGAACAGTTACGGTTGCGAACAATGG
>CANETG010000257.1 GCA_947440875.1 Bacteriovoracaceae bacterium | reverse complement strand
TCATGGATGAGATAGAGGCCGTTATCAGATTGATAACATCCCTGTTATCGACCTGATAACAATCCTGGGTCTACAGGCAGTCCTTTATGGCGTTTCAGGTAGCTTTCTTAAGTCTCTGAGACTAGGTGACTGAGTTGAAATACGAAGAATAGGGGACTCTAGGATTGAGCCAAAATCATTACTTTTTTATCCAGTCTAGCTTTGTTGCTGGTCGTATTATTCGAAGTGACTTAAAGCTACTAACTTATGGTGAGCTATTTTAAATTACCCAAAGGAATTTTGATCCTGAGCTGTCTTCTAGTTGGCTTTTCTATCAAGGCCGATAGTTCGGTCTTTACGGATGGCGACCTACATTCCTTAATTCAGGACAAAAAACAAGGAATGATTCTTATCTGGAGTCGAGATATGCCTCTTTCAACACTTGCCCTTCAGGAAGCCCCTGCTGTAGCACGTGCATTGGATTTGACTCTCACAGCAGTTAGGCAGGAGGACATGCGTTCTGCTAAGCTCGCTTCTCAGGGTATTCTTAATCATTTCCCGGCCATTATGCTCTACCGTAATGGGGAGCTACTGCCCTTCCTTATTCAAGGTTATGAGAAACCAGAAAGTCTACTTAACATCCTTAGGGAGCAAAAATGATCAAGGCACTTTCATTGTTTCTTTTATTTCTGCCAGTAATGGCCCTCTCGCAGAACATCACTGGTGCCAAGGTCATTGCAAACTATAAAGTAGCTGGAAGACCGAATTTCTTTTTTAAGGTTAACGATGCTGGCAATTTGATATCTTTCTCCCGATCCAGAGAGGGGGACACAAGAGGTTTGGCTTCAGGCACTAATCACATTTTAGATATCGAAAGCTATGAAGAAAGTAATATTCCCGGTCCATATGATCCCGTTTTCTTTCCTCTTTCAGAACTCATGATCTTCCGAAGCGCTGCTACCCGAGAAGCAGCTTATGAGATTTTTCAAGTTTCTGAGCTTATGCGGGGAAATAAGACTTCTCTTTCGACTGTACCAAATCTGACAGGCTATTATCAGTCCACCGGGCTTTTGAAAATTGAAAATGGTATCCATTATTACCGCGTAATTACAGAAAATCACACTCTATCTCACCAGGTTGTTGACTTCAGTTTCAACCCACACTCTGGAAAAATTGAATTAACTTTCGATCAAGAGGTGAAACTACTTTGTCCAAATATAAAGATAAAGCTACCTATGCTATCTAAAGATGGGCATATGCTTGGTGGCCTTGATTTATCAACTCAAACTTCAGCTGTCTGGCGTATTAAAGATGACCTTAGCTGCGACAAGATCCTTGATCTTGGTATTAAGACTGGAAAACTCAACTTCAATTATAGCGGAGATAAACTCACTTACCACCTGTACCGAAAAATCGATGCTGGTAAGATTTGGGACGATCAATCCCAGAACTACGTAGGTGTGCCGGAGGATACATTTGTCTCAGATATCTTCATATATGACCTTATAGACAACGTTGTTTCCAAGATCTCTTCGAATTACGCTAATAACTCAATGTATCCGGACTTCACACGCGATGGACGAGTCGTGTTTATCAGCCATCCCCATGATCAAAAAGAGGCATCGAGCTTTGTTTTTGTGCGAGTGAAGGAATCTGGAACCGTCATAGATAGACAGAATACGTTAATTCTTCAGGAGAAGGCCGAGAAATGAAGGTCAAAGCTCTCCTCATGCTCCTGAGTTTATGGGTAAATCCTTCAAGCGCCAAAGTGAGCATAGAGGAGTTTAATATTTTTGTGAGCGAATTCACTAATTTTATTAATCCTTACACAAGGGATGCCGGTGCAAGCCGCACCTACAATTTGATTCTGATCCCGGATAGAAATTTTAGTGCCTGGTTCAGAGATCCAATAGAAATATCACAAGGCGTTTTGGATCATACTTCTATGACAGTAGATGCGTTGGCCTTGGTAGCTTGTCACGAAATCGGCCATGATGTATCTATGGCAAAGAAGTTTCTTCCTAACACAATAGTCTTTGGGTGGAATCACCTCCTGCAAGACTATTTTGCCAGCTATAGTTGCATTAAACCCTTTCTCAAGCATACCGTATCATTCCGACACCCAAACCTAACTAAAAATCAAATGGATGAAATCCCACTTGAGCTGCAAACTAAATGTGAAACTTTTAACTCCTCTGAAGTGGATGTTAAAATCTGTCTACGGGCCCTACATGCCTCAATCTCAGTTATCAAAGGATTATATGACCATAAATTATTTAGAGAAGAGTATTCAAGAAACGACTTTGCAGCACCTGCCTTTGATAGAGAGTGGATTGGCCCAGGAGATCATTTGCAAGGGCGACTTATAACTTTTAAGAACGGAGTTTTTGGTGAAGAGCCTTTTACGGGCCCATACTGAAAATTGTTGAAACTCTAGATTAATCAAACCACTAGGTTCTGAGCCAAGATCTGTTTACAAAAACAAAGACTTCACAGCAGACCCAGGTAAACCCTGGGCTTTGCGTTTTAATGCCAAGAGATTGAATCAAACAGCCCATTCTAACCATTCATTTAATGAACATTGCGATGAATGTTGGATAATGAGATAATTCCTCCAAGTATAAGACTGAGGTTTAAAAATGTTACAGGATGCATATCAGGCCATAGCTAACGAGTTGAACCCTTTTTTGCCACTAAGTTTTGTAGTGGCAGAACTAACTATCACAGTAGATGTTGGGTATTCTGATATTTCTCTCGTATGTTTTATGCCAGATGATCGAAAGGAAATGCCTATTTTGGATGGCATCACGGCTTCAAATATAGATGACGCCATTGACTCTTTAAAAGCGGCTTGGCCTAAGGGAGGAGTTTTTCGCCTTAAGCCTGATGGGATGTTCAAATTCGATGCAATCTACTAAGAGATGCTTTGAAACCTAGCTTCTAACTCGAATCTTGCACCAAAGATCAAATTAAAATAGGCCGGATGGAGACCATAAAATCTCCATCCGGCTTTTGTTTTAAGAGGCGTATTCTAGCTCAAGTTTGATTTCACTGTATGGCATCTCAAATTCATTATTCTTGGATGGGGCGATCTTTTGAACTTCGATTGGTGCTGCCTCAGGTAAAGTTACTATCGGGGGAGCTTTTGCCTTTTCAGCTTTCATCGCCCTAAGCTCAGCAGATACAGCTCCTGCTGAACATTTTGAGATCGTGGCGATCTGGCGATACGTCATCCCTGATGCTCGAAGCTTTCTGATAAGATCGCTGTCTCTGGTTTTAAGCCTTCCAATCCGCACACCTTTTGCTCTGGCATTGGCTAGCCCATTCCGAACTCTTTCCGCAATGAGGTCGCGTTCTAGCTGCGCGACTGCTCCAAGAATTGTGAAGACCGCCGCTCCGAGCGGGGTATTGGTATCGATGGATTCCGTGATCGACACAAATCCCACATTCATCTTTCTAAACTCTTCAAGGGCACGGAGGAGATGGGTAACTGATCGGGCATAGCGACTGAAGCTATAGACGATAACCTTATCGATAAGACCGCTACGAACGTCTTTCATCATTCGGTCAAGCGAGGGACGAGATTGTTTTACGCCTGACTGATTCTCATCCTCATAGATTACATAGTCTGAAATGCTGTTGCGGGAACAATAGTCTCGCAACGCACGGACCTGAGCTTCAAGACCTGTGGACTGGTTGCCGGTACTCACTCGGCAGTAAAGAGCTACTTTTTTAGACATGACTTTCTCCTTAATAATGGAATTGGGGAAAATCAGTTGAGCTCGCAATTGGTATAGATTTGTCGAATCTTATAGGCTTCGCTTTTTGTTAACCCTGGAAGCTTGAAATCCTTTCGCCGAATGTTCTGACAATAATTTGTAATGGCATGGAGTGTCCGACCGTAATGATTGGCCAGCTTCCGCCTAGTCCAGCCGTCTAAATAGCGTAGTTTTGCCAGCTCCGCTAAATCAACTCTCGACTCGACCCACTGAATCCCATAGCTTGTGCCAAAGAGAAGTGG
>CANETG010000256.1 GCA_947440875.1 Bacteriovoracaceae bacterium | reverse complement strand
TTACAAACTGAGCAGCCTTTCCCACCGCAAATGAGGCACTTTATATCGAGCTCAAAGCCAGGTTCAACGAACGGGAAAAATCCCGGACGCAGACGAACTTCAACTTCGCGCTTAAAAATTTCAGTGAGCAAAGTCTTCATAAAATAGATCAAGTTTCCGACCGAAACGTCTTCTCCCACCATCATTCCTTCGAGCTGGTGAAAACACATTTCGTGAGAGGCATCCGTTCTCTCAGAGCGGAATACTTTTCCAGGACCGACGAAACGGAAGGGAGGCTTTCTCGTCTTCATTCCTCTGACCTGGATGGTAGAGGTATGGGTCCGGAGAAGGTGTTTTTTATCGGCGAACCAAAATGTGTCCTGCATATCGCGAGCAGGATGGGTGTCCGGAATATTGAGGGCCTCAAAATTATGGTAATCATCTTCAATGTGAGGACCATCGAGAACTTCAAAGCCCATGGAAATAAAAATGTCTTCGATTTCTTTCTGGATGATCGTTACCGGGTGGTAACCCGCTGCTTGGAGACCCTTCTCGAGGACTGAGTCTGTCAGAGAGACATCCACTTTATCTTTGGCGAGATTGGAATTGATTTCCTGAACTTCGAGTTCGAGCATCTTCTTTCCGACGAGCTCTTCGATGGCACCTTTGACTTCATTGGCCTTGGCACCGATCGTCTTTCTTTCTTCAGGGGTGGCGTCCTTAAGATTTTTCATCACATCAGACAATGGACCTTGTTTACCAATGTACTTGGCCTTGAGATTCAGAAGATCTGCGATCTTTTGAACAGTGCTGAGTTCAGCTGTAAAATCCTGAAGAAGTGTATTGAGAACCTGCATGACTATCCCTTGAGAAATTTAGGGAAAAGGTTATCAGGGTGATTACGTCATGGGAAGAAAAGATGCAAGGAGTCGATTCCGGGCCTTAGTCAGAAATTGTATTTTTTGGGGATCCTGATAGTCCGGGTAAGTCCAGGGAAGTGCCTTGAAGTTTCCCTGTTTAAATTCGAAAGTTAGATCGGCGAAAATATCATCCCCAATAAAAATTCGGTGAGAGTAATTCTTGGTTGTGGCGAGAAGAAAATTTTCCAGTGAAAGAAAACCAATATCAACGTTGACCGATCTTTTGCCTAAGGTAGCAAAACGTCTTTCCCAGTCCAGACTATTCAGTTTTGCCTTCAGGAGTTCTGAACGAGGGAATGTCTTATCGGTGATAACTAAAAACCGGGAGAGATCTCCAGGCATCTCTTTGGCGTAGTACTCAATCAACGGGTTAAATTCAGGCTTCAGTATTTCAGATTGTCCGTAGTCTTTAATCCAAAGAGAAAGAAGACTCTCCTCGGTATGGATACTTTTGGAGTACAGAAAACTTCCGAATAATAAACCCGGTCGAGTCGGAAGAGTATGGAGCATTACTTCATTATTTTTTTGAGATTAAGAAAGTACTCTTTTAATTCTTCCATCGAGCACAAAGCCGTACCACGTTTTCTCACCACCACTCCGGCCGCGCAGTTTCCTACCCAAGCCGCCTCTTCCAGTGTCGCACCCGCAAGAAGACTTGAAGTGATCGCGGCGATCGCCGTGTCTCCCGCTCCGGAAACATCGAACACTTCGTTGGCGGCGGTAGGAATGATTCGCAATTTATCGTCTTGTTTCGTATCAAGCATCGCCATTCCATCAGGGCCAAGAGTGATGATTACTTTTTCGAGATTGAGTTTATCGGCAAGGACTTGAGCAATCACTTCGAGTTTTCTTTCTTTAAAATACCCGAGGGCCTCGACCATCATGTTCGCTTCAAGCCGATTGGGCTTCAGTAAGGTCGCACCTTTGTACCAGATAGGCGGTGTCGATCTCGAAGGGTCAACTGCTATCATGAGATTTTTTTCTTTGAAGTCATGGATGATTTTCTGGCAAAGTTTTTCGCTAAATAATCCTTTTCCATAATCTTCAATGATAAGGCCCGAGTGATTCTCGGCAAATTCCTGAATCCGCGAGGAAACTCGTCGATAAGTTTCTTCATCGATGGAATCTTTGGTTTCGTAATCGACGCGACAAATCTGCTGGGTCGACGTCGTGACTCTTTCTTTGTAAGTCGTGTGCCGAGAAGGATCGCGAACGAGCCCCCAGGTATTGAGTTTTCTTTCTTCGAGAAGGTGTTCAACCAGGTTTGCCCTTACGTCGTCGCCGATCACTCCACAAAGAGTGGAAGCAACGTCGAGACTTTTCAAGTTATCTGAGACGTTGGCCGCAAGACCAAGTTTGTGCCACTCTTTTGAAACTTCTAACACCGGAACCGGAGCTTCAGGAGAAATTCTTTTCACATCGCCGTAGGTATATTTATCGATACCCAGGTCGCCCACAACCAGAATTGGTTTGAGTGAATCAAACTTACTAATAATCTGCTGAAATTTTTCTTGAGTCAGAATCATAATGTTTCTCTTCTCTTATTCCAGAGGCCAATAATTTCGTCCACGATTTGAGGAATCGATTTGCCGGTAGAATCGAGCTCTACCCCATCGTTAGCTTTTTTGAGCGGAGCAATTTCACGTGTCATATCTTCGTGATCGCGATCTTTAATATCAGCCAGTACGGTATCGTAATCGAGATCCGTCTGACCTCTTTCTTTCAATTCCTCGGATCTCCGATTGGCCCTTTCTTCGGCCGAAGCCGTGAGAAAGACTTTTAAAATAGCATTCGGGAAAATGACTGTTCCGATGTCTCTGCCGTCTAGAATCGAAGGCCGATCTTTCACAATCGTTCGTTGCCAGTCGGCGAGAAAATCACGGATGACTTTAAATTTAGAAATTTGAGACGCGAGTTTTGAAACATGATGCTCACGGATGACGTCTGTTAAATTCAGATTATCCAACTGGATCAAAACACCAGCTTCGGCAGCATATTGAAAACGGTGATCGTGAAAGAACTTTTGAATCAACTGATCTTCCGCCGGACTTAGTTTCTGTTTTGAGAAATCAATCCCGGTGTGCTGGAGAGCATACGCAGCTGCCCGGAACATTGACCCCGTATCGATGTAGATGAGACCTAGTTTTTCGGCAACCATCTTAGCGACGGTGGATTTCCCGCTACCGGATGGACCGTCTAGGGCGATGACTTGATCCTTATGCATATGAGAAAATAATAGGTTGAGACTCAATAGAGTGGCAATCAGAGATCTTTCAAAAAATGGAATTCCGGTGTCAGCTCCAGGCGAGCAAACATATCTGGATGAGATACTTTGAGCATTAATGGATTGACCATTTCGTGAATATCTTTGGGAGCTGACGAGAGGTGATAACGCTGAGACCAGTAAGGATAAGAGCCCGGCGCCATGGCCAGAGCGTGGTCCTCCATGACCAGTGAAAAGGCAAGGAGTTCGCGAATAGAGAGCGAAGACATTTGGGGCCTAAAATGTTCAAAAACGACTTTTTCTCTTTCAGGATCATAGTGTGAGAATCGGCCGGGAGACCCCTTCACTTCCTGGATAGCGATGCAGAGCTTTCGCCGCTCAGAAAGGGTGATAAAAAATTCTGAGTTCGCTTGAAGGAGAGCTTCCCTCAGCTGGTCCAGATCAGATACGCGGGATGAAGGTGACATTGGAGTTTTGGCTCAAGGTTCTAGTGATGTGATAATAATTTTTTAGAACCTTATTCAGGTAGTGATTACTTTTCCCTACCGGAAGATTATTCCGGAGCTGGCTCTTCGTCCAATAAGGACCCATGTTATAAGCAACTGTCGCGTAGTGGTGGTTGTCATTAAATGTCTCTAGGAGACCCTTTAAATAGTAAATCCCGACTTCAAGGTTTCTCAGCTTAGAAACTAATTTTGAATAGCCCATGTCGTAGAAAGACTGGGCATAGTGGTAACGGAGGTAATCTTCACCACGATCTGACTCAATGAAAATCCCTTTCGAGCGCATTTCGGCCAGGGTTTCCATATAAGTTTGGGGCATTAACTGCATTAATCCGCGGGCACCCTTTTTAGACAGAGCATCTGTTTTAAAATCAGATTCAGTCCACATC
>CANETG010000255.1 GCA_947440875.1 Bacteriovoracaceae bacterium | reverse complement strand
TGCAGTTTTTCAGCATCAGCACGGGAATGCGAAGGGTTCACAACCACGTCCATCTCTCCGTGGAGACCAATGAGCGGAAAGGTGATGTCTTCACTGACGAGATTGTCTCTAAATTCACACCCAAGTCCAAGTACGAGTCGTGTTGACGGCATCGCGTGCCCCACCATCGGAGCAAGGTAGCCGCCCTGTGAAAAACCAATGATAGTGAGAGGCAGATGGGAAACATTTTTGGATTTCAAAAATTCGATCAGCCAAGAGACCGCGAGAGTCTGATTGAGGAAATAATCTTTGGTCTGGCGATCGTAAAAGTACCAACAAAAACCATATTCCGTGCGCCCCTCTTTTTCTCTGGGCAAAGGAAACGGGGCATTCGGAGAGAGAATGAGGGCATTGTCGGGGAGATAGCGAACGAGCTTGCGATAAATTCTGAGGCCCCGCTCATGGAGCCCGTGGAGTAGAAGAATGACCTGCTCAGGATTAGCAACTGATCTCTCGACGCCGTCGAAGACTGCGAGGGCCTTCACTTCGTAACGTTTTTCCTCATAATCCTGTAATGTTTTCACGCTTCTCCGGGTCCCTCTCTCAGGGGAGCAATTTGGTTATAAAATAACCTCAAGTTTGCAAGGAGTCTCTATGAAGTTTCAGAAGTTCAACATCTTGGATACCAAGGGTACCCAAGAAACAGAAATCGAAGTGCTGTTTAATCTTGATCATATCATTTCGATCAAGCCCATCCGGATCAATCGTCCCGATAAACTCCTCAATGGTTTCTGGATTCGAACGACGAATGGGAAAAAGTATCGCGCTTCAAAAATACCTGATGAACTCCTCTCTGTGATCGGAGAGAAGTACCAGGGTCAGGTGAACATGACTGTTGAGTCGGACGAGCAGCCTTTCCAATAAAAAATATCATTCAAGCTTGGGCCCTTTTTTTTCGACAAGAATCAAAAGAGGGTCCTGCCATGATGAATCTCCTGCACAAATTCCTTTCCAAAGACCGGTCAGATAAATCGCAAATCAGAAAGAATTTTTCTCATTATTTTTTTAGCCTGCCTGAGCATCAGTGGATTAAGGAAGAAGGTGTCTCTCATCATTTTCACAATCTCTTCTCCCGTGTTCCTGCAAAACTCCTCGAAAGTCTGATGCAGAAATATCCAGTTGTATTCGTTAAGAGTCAGGATCTCCGCGAGGCCCGCAATCCAGGTGCCATTCTCAGCAATACAATTGTTGTCTTTCCAGAATTTCAAAAACTTCTCCAAACCAGTAAAGGATCAGCACTCGCGTGGCTCGCGCATGAGCTTGCGTTTGTGATTTACGAACTTGAATCAGATCATGTGGAACCACTCATGGCAGAAGTCGAAGCGGATAAATTTGTTTGTGATTTGGGACTTACTTTTGAACTGGAAGAGCTTCTTTTGATGCTGGATGAAAGTGTTGAAAAGCGGCTGCGTTTGACTTACCTCACCATTAATCACTTCACTTCCGGCAATTAACGCCGCGCCCAGGTTTGAATTTTCTCATTCTCAAGAAGTTCTCAGTTGAACTAAATCTCACTCCATAGATAATGAATGTACTAATCTCAAGTCACCTTAACAATGGAGTGTAGGAAATGAGAAAATTATTGTTTGTTGTCGCAGCTCTCGTCATGACGTCATCAGCTTTCGCAGCTAAGTACGGCTCAGCTGGATGTGGTCTCGGTTCTATGATTTTTGAAGGCGACCAAACTTGGTGGAAGCAAGTTCTTGCTGCTACGACTAACGGAACAGGCGTTCAGACTATTGGGATCTCACTCGGTACTTCTAACTGTGATTCTCCAGCTCCACTCAAAATCGGCCAGGCCGAAGCCTATGTTGAAGCGAATAAAGTCGCTCTCGCAAACGACATCGCTCGTGGTAACGGCGAAACGATCGTAGGTCTTTCGAAAGTTTACGGTTGTGCTAACACAACTGAATTCGGTCGCGCTCTGAAATCAAACTACACAATGATTTTCCCGAATACGACTGCTGACTCTAAAGAGATCACTCACTCGATTAACACTGTTGCTTCTACAACTTGTAACACTCAGATCTAAGTTCTATCATGGGACCTGTATAAAAAGCGGGTCCCATGTTTTTTCTTCCTCTCCTCATCTTAATTTTCCTTCTCCCTGCCTCTGCGGCGATTCCCGATTTTAAAACATTGTCAAAAGATGCGAAGTGGCATCGCCTACTTCACTACAAGAAAAGATATGTCTCGGGTCATAAGAGCGAAGTCGATAGTACGGAATTCTTTCTTTCCTCTGAGGGTAAATACAATCCGGAAGCTGAGTTAATAAAAACCTATGAACTCTTTTCGTCGACTGAGAAGCCGGACAACGGTCATCCGATTTGTCATTTCCCCCTTCGGTTTAAATGGCTAAACCAGAAACTCGGAAGTCCGTGGAAGACTGATCTTTCTGGCTGCACGACTTATATTTCGTTTTTTCAAAAGATGGCCGCAAAACGCGCGAGCATTATTTTTTCGTCTTATTATTTGAGCAATCCGAACTCTGCCTTTGGTCATACGCTTCTGCGACTCTCGAGGTTCGAGGACTCTAGTGAAACAGAACTCTTGGATTATGGAATAAATTTTGCGGCCGAAGCGCGCGCAGTGAATCCTCTCGTGTACATGGTGAAGGGTCTCCTGGGTGGTTACCCCGGTCGCTTCAACGCCGTTCCTTACTATTATAAGATCCGCGAATACACCAACGGTGAGTTCCGCGATCTCTGGTCATACGAATTAAATCTAACGACTCCTCAGGTCTTTGAGCTCGTCGACCACGTCTGGGAATTGGGCCGAGCGACTTTTGACTATTATTACTTTGATGAAAACTGCTCTTACCATTTGATGGCCCTCCTCGAAGTCGTGTTTCCAGAAAAAGATCTCACCTCGCGGTTTCGTTTTTTCGCTATCCCCGCGGACACCATCCGAAAACTTCGGCTCGAGGGACTGATCGCAGAGGGTAAAAAACGCGAATCCACGTACACACGACTCATCCGCCTTTCAGCGGATCTTCCCGCGGAGAATCTCATTTTGTCCAAAGATCTGGCTTTAAAGCCGGAGAAAGTCTCTGCCATAAAAAAAATATCTGATCAGGAAGCCGCCGATGTCCTCGACGTCTCGCTTGAAGCTTTTGATTATTTTAATTCTCAGAAAATTTTGTCAGAAGATCCAGCGACGAAAAAAAATAAAGAGCCGCTCCTAGCGGCGCGAGCCGCCAATCCGATCATCACGGAAGAGAAGAAAGTAGAAAATGTTGCTACAGATTCTCCGGCCAATACGCACTCCCCAGTCAGACTCAGTCTCTATCAGGGGTACGAGCACCTCGCTGGTCAGTTGACTCGATTCGAGTTCCGGACTTCTTTTCACGACATGCTCGATCCGGTATCAGGATCTCTCCGGGATGGAGAACTTGAAATGGGAAGAATATCTATCGAGCACGTTCAAAGGAACTATGAAGATGACGGGAAATTTCGATTCGATCACTTCTCTGTTTTCTCGATCAAAAATTTTTCTGAACAGAACTTCTGGGCATCACCACTTTCTTGGGAACTCTCGGCCGGAGCGAAGCGCGTTCTGTTCACTTGCTTTAATTGTACAGGGGCTTTCGTCGATGGATCAGTGGGAAATACGGTGCAGCTCCAAAACGGAAAATACCTCCTCTCATTTCTCATGAACGGTGAAGTGAATGTGCAAAGTTCGTTTCAGGAGAACTATCGGATCGGAACAGGCCCCAAGATTTATCTTCGCGCTAAGTTCACCGATGCGCTCATTTCTGGACTAAGTCTTCCGTATCACTGGTACACCTATTCGGTTCGTGATGTTGGGTCGAATCAAGCATTCCTTCCTGAATGGGAAACGCGGTATCATATGCACAATAATCTCTCGCTTTCTCTTCGGACGCGGGGTCAGGTCGTTCGTGATTACTGGACCGTTCGCGGAGAGCTGGGATTGCAGTATTTTTATTAATAGGGGAAACTATGAAAGTTCTCATCATTTTTTTA
>CANETG010000254.1 GCA_947440875.1 Bacteriovoracaceae bacterium | reverse complement strand
GGAGTCGTCATCGGAGAAACGAGCATCATTGGAAATAACGTGAAGATCTATCAAGGGGTCACTCTCGGTGCCCTCTCGGTGAAAAAGAAATTGCAATCAGTCAAACGCCACCCAACGATTGAAAGTGATGTTGTCATCTATGCCAACTCCACGATCCTCGGGGGAGATACGATTATTGGCCGTGGCTCAGTCATCGGAGGCAATACCTGGATCACTGAAAGTGTTGCCGCCAATTCTATCGTCGGTAAAAAATAAATGGAAATCGACGCAAAGAAAATTTCCCAGTGGCAGAGTAATGGAAAAGAATTTCGCTTCTTAGATGTCCGGCGGGATGATGAGCGCCAGACGTGCCATCTCGGTGGCATTCACATTCCGCTCGATCAACTCGAAAACCGTTACACTGAGTTGCCCCACGATAAACTTCCGCTCATTGTTTATTGTCACCACGGTGTCCGCTCGCTCTATGCGACGCAGTTCCTCAAAATGCATGGTCATGACGCCCTGTCTTTGAGGGGAGGAATAGATCTTTGGTCACTTGAGATTGACCCAAGTATCCCTCGCTATTAGAATAGAAAAAAGAGTTTAGAACGCGGAGATCAGCATGCTTAATAAGATTCTAGGAATAACTTTTGTCGGTACCGCCATTATTCTTGCGATTATTTTCGCTGCAGGAGTTCCGCTCAATTTCATTATGTAATGTTTCATGTTTTTTTATTAGTTAAGCTCGCGATTAGTCGTCTTTGTTTTTATCCTCACAATTCCCTCACACTTCTTAACACTACACCTCAATTGAAGCGCGCTAGTTTCCGGCTCAACCGAACTCGAAAACTAACCAGGAGAAAAAAATGAAAGTACTTCTTATCGCTCTCTCACTCATGAGTCTTAGTACGTTTGCAGCGGAAATCCCAGGCAGCGCGAGACACATTAAAATCTCCCACATCATGGTGGGAAAAGTTGTGACGCAAACAGTTCAGGTTCCATGTACGATGCCAGACTCAGATCTTAACTGCTACAAACCAGTCGCTTGGAAAAACACAGTCACAGTAATGGTGGATTATTCAACAGCATCGATCGCTGAAGATGAACACTTCAAGGTAGAGTTTGATCAAGCATTATTTTCACCGGAAGAATTGAAAGCACTTTCAGTTCGCTCAGCTGTCACTCGTGTGAAAGTCGCGAAGAACATTTTCAGACTTGAGATTCGTGAAGAAGAAAGAACGACAATCAACACATACTGCCCGTATGAAATTCCTTACACATGTCGCGCTGATGAAGAAGTCACGGATACTTACCAATCAAAAATCAAAATCGTCGATGTCATTAAGAACTAATTAAAAAAAGTGGGGCCAAAATTGGGCCCCACTTTTTTTTTAACTCAACAAATGAGAGTCGCCATCCCTAGAAGAGCTCTTTTTTCCGCTTAAGAAGATCCTGAGCTTTGCGCTTATCCATGATGTTTTCAGGAGCAATTTCTTCCGGTCCATTGGGGGCAGCAAGGACTTCGTTCAGCACTTTTTCAAACTCTTTTTCTTCGTCTTCTTTCGTCAAATAAACTTCTGCGTAAAAGACTTTCGTTCCGAGATTTTCGGGAGCATTTTTCATCGCCCGCAGAAAGCGCTCTTTACTTTTTTTCATGTCTCCGCCGGCGATCCCCGGAGCAATCGCGTAGTAGCCGCCCATGTAGCGATCTACGGCTGCGTAGAAATAATCCGCTTTAAGATCCTCCACTTTTTTCACCATGGAGAGAATCTGTCCCTTAAATCTTAGTGACGACATCACTCCATTGGCCTTCGCCCATTTCCCGAGAGCTGCAGCTGACCAGTAAAGAACATCGATCTCTTGGATCGAGAGTGCATTAATTGCTTGGCCCATATCTTTTTCTTTGAGCGACTTAAACTGAGGATTAAGTGACATCCCTTCTTCACCAGATTTTTTTGCTTTCTCAAAAGTTTTCAATTTTTCATCATCATCGGATGTGTACGCATCACCCAGAAGAAAATAACCGCGCGTGAGGTAAGCAAGAGTTTCAAGATCTCTTGGAGTCGCTTCGAGAAGTTTCAGGCAAGCAACGAGGCTTTCTTTGTTATCTCGTTTTTTCCAAAGCTCGAGCGCTTCGGGGGTCATTCCGGCGAAAACGTGAGTGGACAAAAATAGGCAAACAAACACTAGCTTCAACATAAAATGCTCCTTGTAGATAGATCCAGATTAACGGAAACTTTATCTACTACAAGTCATTGAGCATCCAGACAAAAAGAGTCCCTTGTTGTAAACTAAGACCATGAACGACCAGCTAAAAATTATGGTCTTAAACGCCCAGGACCTCTTTCTTTTCATGGATAAGTGGGACGGGTCCGATATCGGAGCGCTGACGGAGATTAAGTGGAATCTCATGAGCTCGAGCCTCATCAATAACAAATCGAAAGAAAAATGCTTGATGCTCGCTCGCACGATTATCGATTCGGAAGCTGATATCGTGATGGTGACTGAAGTCGGTGGTCCTGAATCGCTGGGAAATTTTTCCAAATATCTTTTAAACGACGAGTTCGATGCCTTCAGTCTTCCTTCTAATTCAGATCGCGGTATTGATCTTGGCTATCTCGTTCGCCGAACTCTCCCCTACAAACCTACCCTTGAGTCTTATATTGATTACGTTCTCCCAGAACCCGCGAGGCGATTTTCTCGTGACGTCCTTCGGATGGATCTTAAAATCGGCGAGGAAACAAAACTCATTTTTCTTTTAGTGCATATCAAATCCAAGCTCGATCTTCGGAGAACCGATTTTCAAGGCCGCTCGAGACGAGTGCTAGAAGTAAAAGGTCTTCTGGATATTTACCGCTCACTCGAAGGCCTGGGTGTTCCGATCTTGGTCGGCGGAGATTTTAATGGGCATGCAGCGGAAAAAGAGACGGAAGAGGAATTCTGCCAAATCTATGAAGGAACGGACCTAAAAGACATCGCCGCCATCGCTGGTGTTCCGGACGAGGAGCGTTTCAGCTACATTTACTTCAACCGCGGGGGTAACAGATTTGTTCAGCAGATTGATTATCTCTTTATCTCCGACAAATACGCTCACCTAGTTGACCCCTCTGGCTGTCTTTTCCCCCGTTATAAGACCTCGGAAGGACTAGCACTCCCCGTTCCTAAACGCATGGAGCAAAAAAACATCCTCCCATCGGACCACTACCCCTTTCTTGCCACTCTCAACCTGAAAAACTAACGGTGCTCTGGCCTTTTTAAGCCCATGTGCTATTTTACCGAAAAGAAAAAAACACTAACTTTTTGAGAGGTCCCATTGGCTTACGAGAAAAAAGATTCCAAAGATAAAATCCGCATCGACATTACTGATGGGTTCGCTGTTGAACGCGCGCTCAAAAAGTTTAAACGCCTCTGTGATGCTTATGGAATCGTGAAAGAATACCGTGCTCGTGAGTACTACCAAAAGCCATCGGTGAAAAAGATGGAGAAACTTGAAGCCGCTGAAAAGCGTCGCAAGAAATCGGCCAAGCCTCGTCACTCTAAGAAAATCTAGTTTCAATAGAAAGCCCCTCGAAAGAGGGGCTTTTTTTGCTGCATCAGTACCTCCGGCGGCGGAGTTATCACTGCAATAAAAAAGGCCCCATCACTGGGGCCTTTTTTAAAATCTATCCTTGAATTTCAATCGTCCTTAACTTGTTCCTTCCTTAGTCTTTCTCATCCTTAACTTATCCATTCCGTAGTGCTCATTCAGTCCGTGAATTCTTCCATCCGTGGTAGGAAATGCACGTCCTATCGCATTCTGAGTTTTAACTTTTTCGCATTCATTGATGCCAGCATGGCCTTCAATTGATTTTCTCTCGCAGCACTTGGCTTGTGAGATTTATAGTCTAACTTGATGGCATCATCCTGTGCCTCTTCAAGTTGTGCCGATTTTGCGAGGAGAAGTTGTGACGAAGGCATCGAGCTTCCGAAGTTCACAAGTTTCGAGACATCAGCGACCACAGCAATTCCGTTTTGTCCTGGCTGAAGTCCGGTGAAGACTCCCGCAGTCGCAACAACATCACCTTGTT
>CANETG010000253.1 GCA_947440875.1 Bacteriovoracaceae bacterium | reverse complement strand
CTATAGCGAAAAGCCTCACTTTTTCCATGTGCAAAATAGCCCGTTCCAGTGGGGCCTAGAGCAGCGACAGAATGACCTTGCCAATACTTGAGATTGTGGCGTGACTCAAAACCAGGGATAGCGAAATTGGAAACTTCGTAATGGTGAAACCCTTTTTCACGTAAAAATTCACTCACAAAAAGGTATTCCTCTCTAATGTATTCATCGTCCGGAATGTGTTCTACCAAAGGATATCTTGATCGAGCGTTCAATATATAGAGGCTGATATGTTTGGGCCCGTACTTGAGAAGCTCTTCCAGCTCTCTTTGAATACTTCTCTTGTCTCTTTTTGAGTGGGGAATGCCGAGGAGAAAATCGAGTGAAAAATTCCAATTTCCCGCCTGGCAAAAACTCAGAAGAGAGTGCGTTTCTTCGAGCGAATGAACACGATCCATAATCTTCAAAAACTTGGGGTCAAGCGTCTGAGTACCAATGGAAATTCGATTTAATCCAATTTCTCCCCAGGCAGAAATCAAATCCTCATTCCATGTCCCCGGATCTATTTCCATCGTGAATTCTGGCGCCGAAAGACTGATTTTTGAAAGTATTTGCTGTCGAAAAAATTTTGCACCTGGAACGCCCCAAAGCGATGGTGTACCACCTCCGAGATAGATCGTATCAAGAGGACTCCACGAGACGTTCATCTCCGTCATCAATGTTTCATGGCGGTCCCAGCTGGCCGATAAAAACTGATGAAATTCCTCAATTTGATTTCGTCCATTATCCAGCTTCTGCTTATAGAAATCGCAGTAGTTGCAAAGATGCTTGCAAAACGGAACGTGTAAATAAAAGCTGGACACCTGAGTCATTGGGAGAAATCCCTTCTATAAAGACGTTTGCATGGAGATAATAGAACATAAGCTTTGAGTCACAAATAAGGAAGATATGAAAATTGATCTCGTTGAACTTGATAATAAATTAAAAACTCTCTTTATCCACTCCCCTGGTTCAACCGCTGGGTCCGTCCAGATCTGGTTCCGTGCAGGATCAGCACTGGAGAAAAAAGAGAACCAGGGAATAGCCCATTTTCTTGAACACATGTTCTTTAAAGGAACACCCACTCGCCCAGGTCCTCAGCTGGCACACGATATTGAATCTTACGGTGGTGAGGTCAACGCCTTCACCTCTTTTGATTACACTTGTTACTACATCAACACTCCATCTATCTTTCTGGATAAGTCTGTAGATATTTTAATGGACATGGTCGCCAATCCTCTTTTCGGCAAAGATGAGATTCCTTCCGAACGTCAGGTAGTATTTGAAGAATACCGTCGCGCGATGGATAATCCCTCGCAGTTTAATTTCATCCAGGTTCAAGGAACAAGTTTCCAGGGCGGATATGCCCATCCCATCCTTGGCCGCGAAGATACAATTTTGAATTTCTCACAGGAACAGATTAAGTCTTTCAGGGAAACTTTTTATAATCTCGAAAATGCGATGCTCGTCGTTGCTGGAGATTTAAAAGAACGTCCCGATCTCGAAAAGAAAATCCGGGGATTCAAACTTCCACATGGGAAAAAATCTGAGTTTGGCCAATTCGAACTGAAATCAAAAAATACGATCAATGTGCACGATAAAGATATCCGTCAGGCAACGATCACTCTTTGCATCCAGGCACCAAAATATAATGACGACAAAACGGCAGCTCAGGATTTAGCGATTAATTGCCTTGCCCACGGTGAGACATCCCGGTTCTACCAAAACCTCGTCGCTAAAACGTCTCTCTGTAATGGAGTCGCGGGCTCTTCGATGTACTTCGCCAATGGCGGAGCACACATGCTTAAAATGAATTTCCCCGTTGAGAACCTTTCCAAAGTTAGCAAGATCTTCATGGACACCCTGAAAGATGCCATGATGAATGGTTTTGAGCCGAACGAACTTCAAAAAATTAAGAATCAGTATATCTCTTCAAAAGTTTACGAGCGTGAATCAATCGAATCGTTCGCTTTCAGCCTCGGGCACGGCTTTGCTCAATCAGGCAACATCCACTGTGAAGAAGAATTCATCGAAAAAATCAGAGCGGCTACTGTTCAGGATGTCTGGAATGGTTTGCTCGAAATCGTCCGCGAGAACACTCATTTTACTATTCAGGCACCAAAAGGAACTAAGCTTCCACCACTGGAGAAAGAACTTCTCAAATGGCAGGCCGAATTTAAGAAACCATCCTCATCTCTGAAAGCGAAAGCTGTGACAGCGAAAGTCGAAACTTTCGCTGAGGACTCTTCAGTCACTGTGGTTGACATTAAACCAGGGATCAAATTCATTCATCGTAAAAACGAGATGACTCCAACTTTTGTCATACATGCCTATTTAAAAGGTGCTCAGTCCGCAGAAACGGCAAGGACCGCTGGTTCCCATCATCTTCTTTCTCGTCTGGTCACTTACGGTTACCAAGGCATGCCGTATCTCAAACTGAAAAACGAACTTGAGGGGATGTCTTCATCGCTCAATGGATTTTCTGGCAAGAATGCTTACGGGCTAACCATGCATGGACAATCAAAAGATTTCGAAAGACTTTCTGCACATTTTTTTGGCACTCTTTTTCAACCGGAAGTGCCGAAGAAGTTTTTTGATCACGAAAAGAAAGTCATCCTCAGAGCATTAGATAATCAAAAAGAAGATGCCATGAAGCAGGCATTTAAAACTTTTTATAAAATGGTCTTCCAGGGTCATCCCTATTCTCTCGATCTTGCAGGAACTCCTGAAACGATAAAGTCCTTCACTCCTGCCTCTCTTCTTAAAATGCATTCTTCTCGCTTAAAAAACTCTGAGATGGTGATTACTTATTGTGGAGATCAAGATCTTCACACCATCGAGTCTTTAGTCAGAGAGATGGTCAAAACACTCCCTGAAAGAAAGAAAACTAAAAAAGCAGCAGCCAAAATTAAAGCGGTCAGCGGAAAACGCGAACACTTAAAGTTTGATCGTGAACAAACTCAAATTGTGATTGGTGCCCCGGCATTTTCGCTCACGAAGAAAGAAGATATCTTCCTGAAGATGATTACAACTCATCTCTCTGGCCAGAGTTCGGCACTTTTCGTGGAAGTTCGTGACCGCCAGGGATTATGTTATTCCGTCTCTCCGGTTCACGTCGCCGCCCTCGAAGCGGGATGCTGGGGTATTTACATCGGTTCAGGACACGATAAAACGGAGGCAGCAATCAAGGCGATCCTCGGAATTATTCATGACCTCCGAGACAATGGAATCAAACGTGAACATTTCGAAAGAATTAAGACGATGATTGATGGCCAGAACTTACTCGCGATTCAGACGAATGAAGATTACGCTCAGTACTACTCGATTCCTGTTCTTCATAACCTCGGGATTGATTTCCATCACCAGCAGAATAAAATTATCCGAAGTGCTACTTATGAAGACTTTCAGGCATTTCTGAAAAAGTTTTTTAACTCAAAATGGAATATTATCCAGGCGGGGCGAGCGAAAGTGTAGCGTCTGAATGGCTAATCACTTTCACTTTTTATTTTAAGAATCGACACTAACTTAATGGCCCCCTCCGTTGTTAAATGAAGGGGGTCACGAAACTCATCTTTATCAAAACTTTCTTTGTCAGCTCTTATAATAGCGATAGAAGTGGCAACCTCAATTTCTTTCAACAGAGTTTCTACTCTTTTAGAACCTGCCGGAGAATACTGCCATAATTGTTGATTCTGCGGTGGAACGTAGAGTACTAAATTATCAGTCAGCTTTGAGAGTCGACTGATTACTGAGCGCAGTCTGGAGACTTCTACGGGATCAAAGTCTGCATTTTTTAAATCATACAATTTGTCAAAAGCGCTGAAAGCGGAGTCTGATCTTACCGCACCCGATTGCCTAAAAAACTTC
This sequence comes from Bacteriovoracaceae bacterium, assembly GCA_947440875.1. Classification (GTDB taxonomy): domain Bacteria; phylum Bdellovibrionota; class Bacteriovoracia; order Bacteriovoracales; family Bacteriovoracaceae; genus Peredibacter. Next base: position 189 of record CANETG010000253.1, on the reverse strand, counting down.
CACTTGAGAAGGCTTAAGGTCATCTCCGGAGGTGTGTAATTTCTTAGCTTAAGAACTAACAGTTCTAATGCAACCACTGGAGATTTAGCAAAAACACCACTCCAACTTCTAAGAAATGAAAGCTTTAAATTATTTTTATCAGCGAAGGATTCAATGGATTTTTTCGTATAAAGTGGCGGAAGTATTTCT
>CANETG010000252.1 GCA_947440875.1 Bacteriovoracaceae bacterium | reverse complement strand
TGGACTACGATTTATCGGCATACTGGATAATGGTGAGAAGATGTCCTTCCCGAAAAAATCTCGCGGATGGCTTCTGTATGAGAAAGAAGATGAGTATCAAAAAGCGCATGCGGTTTAATTTTTAAGGCCCCGGAAGGGGTCTTAATTTTTGTGCATATCCGGAGCCGGATTTTGCGGTGTGATTCTGACCACCACGTGGTCCACCGGTGGAAGTCGTGACATGTAAACTAAGATTTCGCTGTCTGATTTTCTTTCGTGACATCGGATTTCTTCCGAACGTAAACAATCTTCTCGACATCCGCGATGAGAATATTATTCTCATCAAAAATTTCGACCTTAAATGACCAGTTCACTTTCACATTCTTTTCGACTTCAGCTTTAATCTGATCAATTAATTCCTGGGTGAGCTTAAATTCCGCGCGAACTTTTGATCGTCCGGGTTTTCTAAAATTTATCGATGCGGCCTTATCCCAGACAATGTACTCATCGCCGAGATTTTTGATCAACATGAGCATGTACCAAGGGTCAGTCATGGAGTAGAGGGAGCCGCCGAATTGAGTACCGACATAATTTTTATTGTAAATAGTGAGCGGCATTTCGACTTTGGCATGACGGAAGTCTTTTGACATTTCTGTGAGCTTGACACCTGCCCCCACATACGGGCCATAGAAATTAATTAACTGATCCAGAAATCTCTGACGTACCTGAAATAGAAGCTCTTTCATCTATAAACCTTTTGCCAACTGATCTTCTCTCATGACCGCTGCGTGAGACTCGGCGTGGGCAATGATATCGCCAGCAGGGGATTTCACTTCCGCGCGAAGAAAAATAAAGGATTTCGTTTTCTGAAGAACAATTCCCTCCACCGTAACGTACCCCATGGATTCCGGAAAGGCGCGCAGGTATGTCACATTAAGGCTAAGAGTCATGCAAGGAACCCCGGCCGTGATGTAGGAAAGAGGTCCCAGCACTTCATCGATGGCCGCGGAAAGAAATCCCCCTTGGTATAAACCCAACGGATTAGAAAACCTTTTTTGGTAGGGAAATTTACCCGTCATCTTAGACCCAGGAATTATTTCTGTGTATTCCACTTGGAGAGTTTCATTCGACGGCGGTGGGAAAAGAAAATCTTTTCCTGTTTTCTGCTTTAATTCATCTTTCCAGCTTTTGAGTTTAACTAACCAATCCTCGTGCGTACTCATCCTTCTGTTCTCATCGTTTTGAGAAAGATTTTGAGGTTCTTAGTGACGATGGCGGGCTCTTCAATGATTCGCGCGAGCTGGATACTTCCCTGGAGAAGTCCCATCGTCGTGAAGACCGCCTCATTGACCGAGATGCGCATGCCAGTTTCTTTTTTAATTTCTTTGAAAAGCCCAGTGAGCCATTCTTTATGAAGCTCATGCAGCTTTTTTATTTCCACTTGCAGTTCTTTTGGAACCAGGTGCCATTCGAGGCTCATGGCACCGACAGGACAAACTCGTTGTTTTTCACAAATCCATGTGGTGAGTTTTTCCGAGTAAGCAATAATTTGTTTTTCGGGAGGAAGATTTTCACTTTGTTTTGTCCATTCAGTGAAAGAGGATTGGTAGTAGCGATAGAGTTCAATAGCAAGTGCAGTCTTTGAAGGGTAGTGATGAAAAAGACTCGCTTTTTTTATTTTGAGTTTGTCTGCCAATTCTTGGAGGCTAAACCCATTAAGACCCTTGGCGAGTAACATGCGACTTGCTTCGTGGAGTAACGCGGATTTAGTGGATGTAGACATTTTTTTTGACCTCATTTATACTGGCACTATAATAACCTACCGACCGGTCGGTTGTCAAAAGGGCATGCATGGCGTTTTCAAGAAAAGTGGCAATTATTGATGGAGTGAGAATCCCGTTTGTGAAGTCTCTCGGAACTTATCTGGGTCTTTCCAATCAGGATCTTTTGGGAGCATCTGTGAATGCTCTGGTTTCCAGGAATAATCTTCAAGGAAAGCTCTTAGGTGATGTTATCACGGGAACTGTGATGAATCATCCTTTTGACTGGAATCTCGGTCGTGAAGTCGTACTGGGATCCGGTCTTGCTCCCGAAACTCCAGGTCTCAATATTCAGCGTGCATGCGGAACTGGGTTAGAGGCGGCCAACCTCGTTGCTTTGAAAATCGGCGCGGGACAGATCGAGTCAGGTATTGCGGGAGGAAGTGATACGAACTCTGATATCCCCCTCCTCGGACAAAGAAAACTGACTCATTTTTTAGTCAAGCTTCAGAACGCCAAATCGATTACGGAAAAATTATCTGTGCTGACGAAATTTCATCCGTCACTTTTAAAACCGCAGATGCCTGTCGTAAGAGAGCCTCGCACGGGGCTTTCGATGGGTGAGCACTGTGAGCTCATGGTGAAAGAATGGAAAATTTCTCGCCAAGATCAGGACGAGATTGCTTTCTTTTCACATCAAAATGCGGCGAAAGCTTTTGAGGAAGGATTTCATGATGATCTCGTTGTCGAATTCAAAGGAATAAAGCGTGATCCCATTTTGAGAAAAGATACGACCAAAGAAAAACTCGCCAGGCTTAAACCTGCGTTCGATCGCTCAGAGGAAGGAACTCTTACCGCAGGGAATTCGACACCATTGACTGACGGATCATCGGCAGTTCTCTTGGGCTCAGAGGACTGGGCGGCAAAAAATAATTTGAATGTTCGCGCTTACATTACTGACTGCGAAGTCGCGGCGGTGGACTTTGTTCACGGTGCGGGCCTTTTGATGGGCCCAACTCTTGCCGTCTCACGGCTCCTTCAGCGAAATAAATTAGCACTCCAGGATTTTGATTTTTACGAAATTCATGAAGCATTCGCGGGCCAGGTAATTTGCACCCTTCGTGCCTGGGAGTCAGCTGAGTATTGTAAGAACGCTCTTAATCGAGACCAAGCGTTGGGAAGGATTGATCCTGCTTTAATGAACGTCAAAGGTGGGAGCCTTGCCTTGGGGCATCCGTTCGCTGCGACCGGTGGAAGAATCATCGCCACTGCCGCAAAACTTCTCGAACAAAAAGGGAAGGGGCGCGTTCTTATAAGTATCTGCACCGCCGGTGGGATGGGGATTGCCGCAATCATAGAGAGATAATGTATGCACATGATTTTCAGAAATCTTTGGATCTTTCTTTCCAAGAAGAGTCTCTTGAAAGTAGGTCTTTTTCTAAAAGATATTTCGCGCTTCTCGAAATGTATTTACGTAAGCCTCGATCGAATAGTCGATCGGTTGGCTGTAACCTCCGCCAATGGCCATCGCAAGCGGTAGACTTTTTCGGCGAGCGTATTCAAAGATCATTCGGTCTCTCGTTTTAATTCCTTCGTAAGTCATGGCAAAAGTCCCCAGCTTATCTTCTTTTAAAACATCGACTCCGGCCTGATACAAGATGATCTCTGCCTCTGGAAGAATTTTTATGACGTTTTCAAGTTCCGCGAGATACCTTTCATCATTCGTTCCTTCGGGGAGAGCGACATCGAGATGAGATTTCACTTTCCGGAAAGGGTAATTTTTTTCGCCGTGAAGACTCACGATAAAAACATCATCTCGAGAACCGAGAATGGAGCTATTCCCGTTGCCTTGATGGACATCAAGATCAATGATGAGAATTTTTTTCAGACGCTGATGGGAAAGAAGTTTCAAGGCCGCGACGGCGAAATCATTAAAGACGCAGTACCCTTCACCCCGGTCTCTGTGAGCGTGGTGCGTGCCGCCTGCCAGGAGTGCGGAGAATCCGTCTGAAATTGCGTTCTCAGTGGCAGCGATGAAACCACCGACCGAGCACAGTGAGCGTTGATACATTCCCGGTGACCAGGGAAGTCCGATCGGGCGAAGTTCCTGAGCGGGAAGAGAGCCCGCTTGGATGCCTTCGATGTAGCGAAGTTCGTGCGCCAAAAGAAGATCTTTTTGTTCCGCAGGTGGGGCCGGATAAATCTGTTCGCGACTCAAAATATTTTCTGCAATCAATTTGTCATGGAGGAGAGTGTATTTTTCCATGGGAAAGCGGTGCCCTGCCGGCAGTTGAACATCATGTTGGTGAATCGTAAAAAATTTGGCGTTAGACCACTCCATACGAAGAAGAGTACACTAAAAAAGCATGAAATATCAGACCATCATTCATCAACGGCAGTTAGGCGATAAGCTTTTTGTCGTCGAGGCGATTCGCGATCTTGATGAAGCGATTGATTTATTGTGTGAATCACTTTCCGCCGATCAAACTCAGGATCCATTCGCTCCGGACCTTTGCCCGTACTTCGG
>CANETG010000251.1 GCA_947440875.1 Bacteriovoracaceae bacterium | reverse complement strand
GAGCTCTGTGAAAAATATCCCGAGCAGTTAAGGTCCCTTCGTTACCCACTGCTCACGGGTGGTTTTTTTCATTGGATCACATCGCCAAAACTTATTCTCGTGCGCTATGATCTGTTTCCAGAATTTCTCTTCTTTTCGGGGGAACTCAAGATGGTTTGGGTGACGTTCAAGAAAGAGCGCTCTCAAGGCAAAGCCGTCTCCTTTTGGAAAAAGCAATTTCTGAAACGGGCCCAGACCATCATTTACGCCACTCCAGAGGACGCTCGCCAGGGGAAAGAACTGGGATTCCCAGGAGAGTCTTTTGATTTTCGGATCGAACAGATACAGCGGCGACTCGAGGCCAGAGCTGAAAAATACGCTCGCATTTTTCCCGAGTATTCCACCCTTGGTTTCAATGAATTTCCCCGTGAAAAAAGACTCATCTTCGGAAACGTCTGGCCCTCTGATTTGATCCTCCTGGAACATCTGCCAGAGGATTTTTATATTCTCATCGTGCCTCATAAGCTCGAGGCTGAAATCATTTCTGCGTTTGAAAAGCATCTCGGGACTCGCGGCCTGGTTCTCAAGAAGAAGGGTGTTCTGTGCGAGCTCTATGCTGATTTCGGACGGGCCTACGTCGGTGGTGGATTTGAGACCAGCATTCATTCAGTCCTGGAGCCACTGATTAGTGGAGCGGATCAGATTTCCTGCGGTCCCATCCATCACCGATCGACTGAGTTTGACATCGTCGCTTCACAGGGACGAATGACCGTGGTGAAAAATAGTCAGGAGTTTAACGCTTGGTTAAACTCGCAACTTGTTCCTGCCAATAGTCATGGTAAAATGACCCCGTTATCTTCCGGCTACCCGCACACCAGAAAGGCGATTATTTCATGCTGAAGAACCGCTACCAAGAAATTCTTATCGGGCTGAGTATTATGTCGCTCGTGCGTGGGATCATCTCTCTTCGCCGGAAAAGATCAACTCTACTCATTGATGACGAGCGATTCCGCGCGCAAAGTTATCCACAAAACTTCCTCTCAGAATTAGAAGTCTTGGCCCTTCTAAGGCTCGGAAAAGCACAGGGCATCCCTGAGCTTTTGGATCTCCGTCAGTTTTTATCAAACGGCAGTCTTGAGTTCGTGGCGACGAGTTTTCGTCTCAAAACAGGGGGGAGTCCCCTCGGCAATATCAAAGAACTTCTCCGGAAATTTCCTGATCTCATCGACGCCACCGATCTTGATCAGGTTTACCAAGAGAGTGACGAAAATTTCGATCGGTATTTTTTGGAAGAGCTGTCGCGATTTGAAAGTCTCTCTCATGAGGCGAGCCTAAGACCGAAAGGATTCCGTTTCGACCTCCAGGGACCGAAGTGGCTTCGTACGGTTTTCACCAGATTCGGTGATCAACTGAATCGTGAATACGCAGTCTCAAAAGATCTTTCGGGACCGTCCCTGCTTCATCTCATGAGCATTGCTTTCGAGGAGAAGATGAAAACAAAAATGGGCCCCGAAGAAATTCCCTTTTATTTTTTCAAGCTCCTTTCCCCCGTGTATAGGATTCAGGATTTTTTTCTGATCACTCAGCTCAAACGGCGCCTGACTCTTATGGGTGGAGATACCAAAGAAAGTACGGTCCAGTACTGGCAGCTTCATAATCGAAAGTTTGAAAACCTACTTCTGGCAAGCTTCGAGGGTGTTATCAGCGGAGAGAGAGTGCTCTTCTTCTCGCATCTCCCTGAAGAAGTTCCGTTTTCTGTGATTTCACCCTACGCGCTTATGCGCAAAACGCAGGTGACACCGCAAAAGAGACCGGTCTCCCCGTACCCCGCGACCGCTCTGACGTTCATCACCGATGAAGTGAACTTGGGCGGTGAGGAACCATACCGAGTCCTCATTACCGAAAGCGGCGAGATGGCCCACTACGAATGGCCTTATCCCGAACTTCCGGGATCCAAAGCAGACTTCTACAAACAAGGCACTCTCAGTTCATTCCAGAAAGATTCCGAAATTCTTCCTTTTGAGCAGAAAGACTGGCAATTCGGAGGGCTCCAGAGTGTCACTTTAGATATGCGGGGACTTCGCCAGCAGCGAAGAACTGAGGCAGCTGTCCTTTCTCGTCTTCCCCTTCATATTGCTCTATCGGATTCAGTTATCGAGGGGTTTGAGTACTGGGGACCCTTCCGGTATAAATCTTTTGGTCTTCTTGCCCTCGCTTATGGAATAGAGGGGTTATAATAAGACATGAGAAAAAAAAATCAGAGAGGACAGACATCCATGGAGTATCTCCTGATGATCGTCGTTTCTGTGACCCTGGGGATTGCTTTCAAAAAAAAGATGGAAGAATACTTCTTTCGAAATCCTAATAGCTTCATCAACGCCAGTCTTCGAAACTACCGGAATCTCTTCACGGGAAACTCCGACGAGAGGCCCTACAAGCGCTTTCGTGTCCTTCAATCACCTCGAAACAGGTAGTTAGCCCCAAAAAATAGGTCATTTCACTTTTTGTAATTTTTTCTTACCACCCTCCTTTTCCTTTTTTTACGACGCGTTAAAGGTGTATGTTCGCAGCGTATTATTTTAGTTATTCCTTTTCGAGGAGGATTCGTGAACCCTAAAACCCTAATGGCGCTCGCACTGACCGTGTCGACAGCTTTCGCCAATGCCCAAGCTGTGGACCAGGTCTTAAATTCAGATCCCATCGATGTCGATGGATACTTGAAAGAGAAAAACGTCACTGATGGTGAGCTCGAGCAAATTCGCTCAGAAATTGTAAGACAGAAAAACGCCAGCGTTCTCAATAAAGAAAAGACCAAAGGCTTTAAAGAACTTTCTAAAACGACTGAGAAGCTTTCGGAAACGACCGAAGAATTTTTGGACGAAAAGAAAAACACTCAGAAAGAAATAGCTGAATACAACAAGAAAATTGACTGTCTCATGAAGGAACAATCTGGTCCGGAGTGTGACAAGTACGTTCGTAATCGCTACGAAGAAGATGTTGTTTCAACGGCCGCTGCAGCTCCGGTTGTATCGACAGTCGAGGTCGCTCCGATGATCGAAGACCCGATCAAACCATTCGAGCAGATTAAGCTCTCGCTTGCTGGTGGTGTGACGACCTACGTGGGTGAGATTGAAACTCTTCGCGCAGACAATCTTGGTCTTCGAGCAGAATCGAACATCACTGACCGCTTTAGCATGAACGTTGGTGTTGGATACACAACTTTCCAGACGGAAGATTTCGCAGGTAATATCTTTAATAACCAGGGTTACCAGAATCCTTATCAGAATGCTTATGGCCAGCAAGGGCGAGACATTGAGTATAAGAATTTTAACTTCGACATCGGTGCGAAGTTCTTTATTGCTCGCACTGAGCGGTTCCGTCCGTACCTTGGAATTAACGTCGGCTATAATATGGCGACCATCAATTACATGCAGAACAATGAGTTCAACGCTTCACCTTTCGGATATGACTATCAGTTCGGTAATGAAGAATACAAAATGAGTTTTGCTAACGCTGCTCTAGCACTTGGGACTGAGATTCTTTTCACCCGCAACGTCGGAATGACTCTCCAGGGTGCTTTCTCGAAAGGTTTTGGACTTTCGTCTGAGAACTCACGCAACGTCGGTGAGTCTCCGGATCAAATACGTTTGGGTGAGCTTGCCGACGAAGTGATCAATTCGAATGCGCTTTCTATTACTGCGGGTCTGATGGTTCTTTTCTAACCCTCGAACTTAAGCTCGATCTCTGAAAAGGCTTCCGAAAGGGAGCCTTTTTTTATGGGTAAAAGTTTCAAGGTTTAGTGTGGGTATCATGGACCTTGTTACACTTCTTCCATGCTCATATTTCTACTCCTATTATCCCTGAAAGTGATCGCCTGTCCGGTGTCTCAGGCGGAGATGAAATCCTTCGCCGATAGGCCCCATTTCAAGTCCCTTGTGATGAGTGAAAACGCTGTGACGGAAAATGATTTCAAGCGACTAATTGAGAGAGTCCGCAAAGTTTATGATCCGATTTTTGAATCCCGAGGTTATACCGTGGAGTATCTTCTTTACTGGGATGTGAATGAAGGAAACGCTATGACGTCGGAATCGAAAGACGAAAAGAAAGCGTGGTTTTTATTTTCTGGTGGGCTTCTTCGTTCCCGCTACATGACTAAAGATGGATTTCTCTTTGCTGCTTGCCATGAGATCGGTCATCACCTGGGTGGATTCCCGAAAGAAAAAGATCTTCCCTGGTGCACGGTCGAGGGTCAGGCGGATTATTTCGCCAATCTTAAATGCATGAAAGAG
>CANETG010000250.1 GCA_947440875.1 Bacteriovoracaceae bacterium | reverse complement strand
TTCAGCGCCGGTCTCCACTCATAAGTTTTTCCGCAGGATTCTTTCATGCGAGAAAGAGTGGGAGTGACCATGACCATCGGATGCGGAAAGAGAAACCCCATTTCGCGGAGTCCTTTCATCAGCACTGACATTTTTTCGGTGTTCGCTTTGAGGACCAGGGTAAACTTATTCTTGGCGCACAACACTTTCACCGTTTGTCCTTCGGGATAATCTTCGCGAAGAGCGATGAGGTCCGTGGAGAGTTTCCCTTCAGCCAGAACATTTTTTAATTCCTGCTGAAGAGTTTCTGAGGAAACGGAGAGTTCTGGCATGTGGGAAGGGGCCTGCCCGTAGGCCAGAGAGCTGAAAAGAAAGAAAAGCACAATGCTTTGCATAAAGAATCTCGATTGGTGGATGACATAACTATAGGCAAAGAAACACTCCTCTTGAATAATAATCAGGTGACTGATCTTAAGAATTTTGAACGACAACTTCCGCCGCTCATGGCCTCACTTTGTGAAGAGCTGGGCAAACGCGGATACCAATTGACGGTTGTGGGGGGAATAGTCCGTGACTATTTCCTCGAGGGAAAAATAGGACGAGATTGGGACATGGAAATTTCTCACGACACTCTGGCGTGGGAAGTAAAGTCCTGGAAAGAACTTGGCAAAGTTCTGGGAAACATCGGGCGAGTCACTTTTCTTCCCTATGATGTGATTCGCATTGAGGCGGGAAATTCAATCATCGAACTATCACCTCCACGAAAAGAAACTTTCACCGATGAGTCTCATCACAAGAATTTTACCGTTACGTTTGATTATCGAATGCCGTTTTCCGAAAGTGTGAAACGACGAGATTTCACCATTAATGCCATGGGAATCAGACTTTCATCAACTGGGAAAGCAGAGCTGGTTGACCCCTTGAACGGTCTTCTCCATCTCAGAAATAAAGAGCTTCACCCATGCGGCGAAGATTTTTCTCGCGATCCGGTGAGATTTCTTCGCGCCCTACGGTTTTCTGTGAAGCTTAATTTTTCACTCTCGCCGGAACTCAAAGAGATCCTTAAAAGAATGACTCTTCAAGGAATATCTCCCTCTTATTTTTGGGGAGAGCTACAAAAATCGACTCATCCGATCACGTTTTACCAACGCCTGTTGGATGAAAAAGAGAATCATCCCGAACTCAACTTTCCGACTGAAGATATCCGCTCGCGGCTTAGCGATTTGAAAAAAATATTATTTGATAGTTCCAGGCATGACTCTTGGATTATTGCGCTGGAGTGGGAAGGAATCGATTCTTCGGGATGGCAAAAATTCTTTAGTCTTTCTGCAGAATCGGGGAGAAGGCTTCAGCGTTGGGCCAAGGTGACTAAGGATTTTGCGAAGGTCATGCCAGAAGAATATCACGGTGAGTTTGAAAGTGTGAAAGAGACAAAAGAGTTTGAACATCTTTTTGACTGGTATTTTACGACGAAACAAATTCTTCAAAAAAATCCTGAGCTTCCAATTCTCAGCATGATCGATTCTTATCTTCCGCAGTGGATTCATCTTTATAAGTTTGAAGCACCCAAAGACGTCAAGCATATCGACCCGCCTTTTCGGGCGAAATACCAGGTCTGGAATTTATGCCAGAGATTGTAAAACTTACAAATCCCACTGCTCAGGACCTGTGGGAACTTCGGGAAATTTACTTTGAAAGTTCCGCCAAAAAAGACTTCAAAGATGCCCAGGACAAGGAAGCATTTTTTCAAAAATACCTGGGACATTATCTTTTGCAATTTCCCGATTACGTTTGGGTCGCCAGGGATGATCGTATTTTGGGTTACATGGTTGGCTCTCCCATTACCAAAGACACAACACTTTACCGACTTCAGCCCCATCTCAAGGCATTCGAGACCCATTTTGGAGATTTTCCGGCCCATCTTCACGTCAATTTTCATGCGGACGCCCGGGGAATGGGTCTGGGAAGTAAGCTTTTTTTAGAATTGGAGAAAGAGTTTCAACAGGCCAATATTAGGGGGGTTCATATCATGACCGGGCCTGACTCACAGAATAAAAGCTTCTACCGCAGACTTGGCTTTGTCTATGAAGTAATTTTAGAGTTTCAATCGAGCCCCATCCTCCTTATGGGAAAGTCTTTGACAGATGAAGTCATAGAATCTTAACCTAGAATGAATACATAAATGAGGAGTTTTACGTGAAGATAATCTTTGGCGTAATTGCAGTTCTTGCTAGCGTCTCGGTATTGGCCCAGGAAGTAACTCCCACTTCACGTGTTTATCAGTCGATGGAATTCACTGATGATCTCGATTTTCAAAACCTCTCCACTGCTATTGACCGCCAGCTCCGTTCTTATGAAGTCCAAAACATGAGAGGAACCATTAAATTTGGTTCGACGAACTATCCTAAAAGTATCCTCAAAGAATCGCTCGAACTTTTAAAAGAGCTGACTGAGAAAAGTAAGGAATGTCTGGCCCTAGACACTCGCGACAACTGCCATCTTCAATTGAACAAGGACCTTAACTCTCAATTTGTCATCTACAAACCGAACCCAGCGAAATCAGAATTGGGAGCAAGAACCGGAAAGAACTCAACGCATTTTACTTCTTACTATTCTCCGGATCTCGTAGGTTCGCGGACAAAAACAGAAAAATACAAGCATGCTATTTATAAGAAGCCTGTTGATCCCGTGGATCAGAACTACACACGAGTAGAAATTGATTACAAAGGAATTCTTGAGGGGAAGGGGCTCGAGCTTTTTTACGTCGAAGATTCATTTTTTGATCTCTATCTTCTTCACGTTCAGGGCGGCGGTAGAATTAAAATCATGAATGAAGACGGCTCTGTGACCTATAGTTACCTTTCCTATGATGGAAAAAATAGTCAGCCATTTAACATGATCTATAAGTACATGATTCAAAGAGGCTATCTTCGTGGGGACGCATCGGTTCCGGCACAGAGAAGATTTTTAGAGGAGAATCCAGATAAGCTTGAAGAAATTTTTGCTTCTTCTCCGTCGTACGTTTATTTTAAAGAATCTCAAGAAGAGCCGGTGGGTCTTGATAACATCCCACTCACCGAAATGCGCTCGCTTGCTTTAGATTCTCGTGTCTACAAAACAACGGGAATCATTAATTTCGTGAAGGCCGTGAAGCCCACGCATGTTGATGAAAATGGAAAAGTAGTCAAAGAACCTTTCACGCGCTTTTTTATCGCCCAAGATACCGGTGGATCGATTCGTGGAAATGCTCGGTGTGATCTTTATTCAGGCTACGGACCAGCGGCGGAGCTGGCGGCCTATAACACCAATGATATGGGCGAGCAGTACTTTCTGATTAAGAAAAAACCTTAAAATCGTTGAATAAAGGGTCCCGACGGATCCTTTTTTTATCCCTCAATTCTAAAGAATCACTTTAAAATAAAATAGACTCATCAGAAGAATCACACCAATTGAAATGATGTTGAGAAAAAATCCTTTCTTTAGCATATCGTTTAAACGCACTATTCCTGTCCCATAAGCAATCGCATTCGGCGGAGTTCCTACGGGCATCATAAATGCCAGTGAACTCGCAAGTGCGACAGCGAGAACGGGAATGACTGCATCGTCACTGAAGGGTGGTGTTGCCACTGTCAGCGGAATGAGCAGGTTGGCGATGGCAGTGTTACTCACCATCTCAGAGCCAAAAACGGTAAGAGTAATAAGAAGTAACAAGGCCAAGACAATCGGCAGTGTCGCAAAAGGCAGATAACTTCCGATGACCGTGGCAAGCTTTGTTTCAAAAACTAATTCTCCGAGTGAGATTCCGGCACCAAAAAGAATGAGTGTGCCCCAATCAATATTCTGGGCATCTTTCCACTCAAGAAGGGGAGAGCCGTTTTGATCCGGAATAAAAAAGAGCAGAGTGCCCATGAGGATACCGACCATTCCCTCCGGGAGACGAGAAAGAAGAAGTTGGGAGATTTCGTGTTCTTTCCCAAGAATCAAAGACGCCAGACTGGGAAGAATCCAGAGGACCATTGTCGTGAGCATTACATAAACCACTTTCTTCTGAGAAGAGTTGAGCGGCGGAGGAGATTTCATCATGCCGGAACTTTTCGGAAGAGCATTGAGCTCTTTTTTAAATAAAAAGATCAGTGCAATCATGACGATGATCGACGCCGGTACCATGAGAATCATCCACTCAACGAATCCGATGCGAAGACCTACCAGTTTTTCAAGAAGTGAGATCGCGAGCACATTTGGTGGAGTGCCGATAGGAGTGGCAATTCCACCGATGGTTGCGGCGTAGGCAATGAGAAGAATCAAATTTGAGCTCG
>CANETG010000249.1 GCA_947440875.1 Bacteriovoracaceae bacterium | reverse complement strand
TTTAAAAACGTTGCATCAGGTGTCTTGAACCCAAACTTTAACCACAAGAAGAATCTTTGCTGCCGCGAAAGTGGAAACATACTCACAACCTTCACTCAGATGCAGGATGATCTGACTTCTCCCAACTGGTGCGACAAAGCGACAGAAACGATCATGGTTGCAGGGGTGAATCAGCCAATAAATACGAAGAGAAGATATTCCCGCGTTCACACTGCTTTTGACAAAATCACTTGCGACCCCGATGCTATCACGAGTTCCAAATCATTCGGACTCTCAGTCGATGCAGTCAGTACTGCTGCCAAGTTAAAACAAATTCTCGGTCAATATAAGACTCTCGATACCGTGAATGCGAGAACCTGCTGTACCCAGAACTGGGTGAGAAGTTTTGCTTCTGATAATGGTGGAGGCCATGCCTTCACTCGGACGAAAATGCAGACCGTCGATAAAACGATGTTTAAACATGTGAGCTGGGCAACTCAAAATACTACGCTCGGAGTTGTTGACGCACCTTTTGAGTGTGATCCGAGTAACTTCAGCAATAGTTCGTGCGAGGTAAAATCTCTCACCTCGGCCGAGCAAGAGAAGTACCTCACTTTCGGAGGATCGTTAGAACTTCTTGGAATCCCGCAAGTGGCAGTGATGGCTAACGATCAAGTCTTTAAACTCGTCAATGATTCTCAGATTGGAATTGCGCCAGGAACTCCGCTTGATAATTCGATCGATGACTATACAGTCGTGGGCGAAGACTTCGATGATAACGGACTAAAGTATTACTCTGCGGCTTCATACGATAAATTTGATACTAACACTTTGAAAAAAGTATTTTCAGAAAATGAATTCAATTGCTGTATCCCATCCGGTCAGCAAGTTCCAGATGTCACTACAGCAGGTCAGTGCTGTACCGGCTCACTTGCCCCCTCAGGCGTAAAGAGATGCTGCCTCCCGGACTATACAGATGTCACCGTCTATCTCAACCGTTACGTTTCGTCTGAGGGCCGAGGCCTCCCCGACTCAGCTTACGATAAAAAAACTGGTTACATCAAAGACCCTGGTCAAGTTCAAGCACTGGTTGCGTCTAAGAATCTTTGCTGTTCTGGAAAGACAATGACTGGTGTGGCGATTGGCCAACTCTCTATTCCGCTTTTAAATAACACATTCTCCCTCCCTGCGACACTTTCCTCAACATCGAAGCGACTGAACTACCGCACCGACGACGTTGATAACAATGACGAGACTGGATCAGTGGGATCGTTCTTTGATGCCGGGGCTCGCTGGAATAATCACGTTTACTGCGTGCCTTAAACTCGCAGAAGACTCCACGCCATCAGAGCGGCAATAATCCAGCGGTAGAAAGTAAAATATTTGAGCTCGATGCGACCGATGAGCTTCATGAAGAAGTGAATCGTCACCAGGCCTACGACAAATGAAGTCACGACCCCTATCAGTAAAATGCCCCCACTATCTGTATTTCCCTCTTTCAAAAGATCCGGTATTTCTTTAAAAATTCCGGCGAGGATAATGGGCAGAGACAGGAGAAATGAAAATTGTCCGGCCTCTTTTCTTTTCATGCCTAAAAAGAGCGCAACCGATAAGGTAATGCCAGACCGCGAAACTCCAGGGAAAATGGCCAGCGCCTGACTCAGACCCAAAAGTCCCGCGAGCTTCCACTGCATGCCTCGCTCCATTGGGGAATCGAGATGATTTTCAAGTTTCCGATTCTTCATGTCAGCGAGCCACAATAACAGTCCGAAAAACGAAAGATTAAAAACAATCACCCAAGGAGTTCTCGCCATTTTGGACGGCAGTAAAAGACAAACGATAAAGAAGATGCTGACGAAAGTGGCGAAGATAAAGTTACGAGTGAACCAACTGGCCTCATTTCCCGTTTTTAAATTGACGAGAGATGGGGTGAGAGTCTTAGCGTATTGAGAAATATCACTTCGAAAATAAATAATAACTGCGAGGGCCGTTCCAAGATGCATCACGAGATCAAAGACGACACCAGGGTCTTTAATATTCATGACGTAAGGAAGCAACGCTAAATGTCCACTCGAACTGACAGGCAGGAATTCTGAGAGGCCTTGAATCAGACCATAGATGACAGCTTCAAACCACGCCAAGTGAACTCCTTAAACTGTCGGTTGCTCTTCGATTCCAAAGAAAGACTTATTCTTATTTTCCAGAGCATTAAACAAATCTGTGAAATTACTTTTTAGTTTAGTTTTCACATCTTCCGGTGGTGCTGCCCCCGCTTCCGATGGCGCTTCAACGAGCGGAACCTTTAAATGAGGAATCATCGTGATCATATTTTTTACTGACTGTTGCCAGATTTCAAGCTCTGAAATATTCCCTGACTTCAGTACTTCCGAAGATTTTTCAAAGTAATACCCGTAAAGCGCCTGTGCCTTCTGCGACGTAATAAGGACCTTTTCAAAATTCGTGGTGAAAATATCTATAACTTCCATCGCATTGAAAATTTCAATATTCTCTCTTTCTGCGGGAACGCCCCAAGTAAGATCATCTAACGTATATTTGTAGATCTTATTTCTGAATTGTTTTATGTCCGTTTTATGATCATAACTAATTCGATAAATCCGGCCCTCACCTCTGACAACTGGCATGATCAAATCAAAGGGCTTTTGCTGGTCGTAAGTGAGTCTCAAGCAAAGGATATTACCCAGTTTCACTACGTTGATATCGGTGTAATTTTTGTATTCAAAAAGACCCAGAAGCGATGAGCGGTAGTCGACGATACTTTTAACGAAGGGAGTATGCGACATCATAAAATCAGGGAGCGTTTGAATCCCTAAACCAAACGACATTTGTATGAAGCTTATGACCTCCTTACCGAACATCTCTTCTTGTTTGAGATTATCCGACGTCTTAAAAAAGCGATTCATATTCTGTGCCGAGTAAGCAAAGTTATAAATTTGTGTGTACTGATTATGAAGCATGAAATTCCCATGAAGACCGATCTTTAAGAGCTCTTTCATGTCAAAAATTTTAAACAATTCGATAGAAACTTTACGTTCGCCTTCACGATGAAAGACATCAAGGCTTGCCTTCATATTGAGTTTTGATTTTTCCCCTTTAAATTTGAAAGCGGGAACGATAGAAATCTGCTGTGGATCATAGGATAAAATCATTCCTAAATGACGGCTACCCTCCACTTTCTTTTCAGTGACAGCTTCGGGGATATCTGCTTTGACTCTCTTCGAAACGATTGAACTAAAAGGAATGGGCTCGACCAGCTCAAGGCCAATGACCATCGGCGAGACAAGAATCATGACAATAAGAATGGGGAGATACAATACGATGCCTATGAATGTCATGACTCTTGAACCGACATACGTATTAGTAAGAGTGATAAATTCTTTGAAAGTTCTTTTTGAAGCAAGAGAAGGAAGATCAAAGATGAGAAATGGCCACGTGATCATCCCGATGATTACTCTTAGCATCCCCCCGACTCGCGCCCAAATTTTATTGAAATTCGCATGAATCCCAAATAAAAACTCCGAAATACTTACGCCAAAAATAACAGTCGTTACTAAGCGAATAATAAAAAAGACTTGGAGAATAGGCAGTACTGGAATCAACTCATTTACCATCAAATAAATCTCTTTGATGATATCGGTCACCTGCCCGGCATCTTCACTGGCGAGTAACCAAACATTGGCCCACTCGAAGTCGAGTGTTTCAGAAATTAAACCTGGAATCGAATCAAGAAAATTTCTAAAATCATCAAAGGGAAGAAAAATAACAATAATGATATAAGAAAGAAAAAGGTCGCTCGTCAGAGCAAGAACTCGGATAAGACTATTCGTCGCATTGTAAGACGGTAAGATGAAAGAAAATTTAAACTTCTTTTTTGCCTTAGTATTCAATTTTGGTAATGAAAATTTTTCCTTTCCCATATAGATTTTACTCTTAGTTACAGTTTTTTCTAATGCAGGTTCCTCTTCTTCCTCGATTTCTTCTTCTTCTTCAATTTCTTCTTCTTCAATTTCTTCTTCCTCTACTTCCTCTTCTTCTTCCTCCAAAGTATCGAGCCCTGGAGGCGCAAATGCCGTGTTGTCGACGGCAGTCGTTTTTATTCCAAGCTTAACTTCTAAATCTCCCACCTGGATCTTATCGGTATCTTCGAGAATGATAAATTTACCTGGTGGTATCTTGGTTCCGTTAACAAACGTGCCATTCATAGACCCATGATCGATGATCGATATCACTTCTTCTTGGAGTAAAATGGAGGCGTGCCTTGGACTAACGGAAGGATCAGCAATAATGATATTGCCAATTTCACTACCTATCGAAAGTTGGTGAGTCAGTGGATATGAAGGAGCGCCCTCCATATTAGTAAGAATGACA
>CANETG010000248.1 GCA_947440875.1 Bacteriovoracaceae bacterium | reverse complement strand
TAAAGTTCACCGCAGATGATTCAGCTCCGGTATAGACGAGAGACTGTCTCTTGGGTGAGGTGGGAAAAAAACTTATCACCTTGGTGGAGTAATTTTCCCCATCAACGACGAGCGCAGTACTTTCATCGAGCGAAGTAGTCTTTCCATCTTTTTGAAGTTCAACTTTGCCGTTAACGACACCAATCTCGCCGATATTATCGTGCAAGTTGATTGCAATATTCGCCTTATCTCCTTTTAGAGCGTAGTCCTGGCCATTCATTCTTACAATGATCGACTCATTTCCAGCAAGGGTTGCGCGGACGGAGCCTTTGCCGATGTCGAGTTCATTGTCTTTACCGCGTGAGCGAATTTTAATGAGAGAATTTTCACTGAGCACGAGCCTCTGTCCCGCAGTGAAATTGACTTCAGCGCTCGAGCGATCGTCGGTGTAAATCATCTGGTTTTCAGTGACGAGATCATCTGTGAAAGCATCGACCCAGTCGAGTGAGCGCGCGCGCTTAATCTTAACGACTTTTTCAAGCGCAGAAACACGGCCAAGAGTAGCACCCTCGTAACTTCCAGAACGAGAGAAAAAGAGCTGGTAAGAGCTCATTAGGACCAAAAGTGCCCCTATGAGGGACAACATGTGGTCAATCCGCCTCGATGTCATAAGGTGAGTTTATCAGAATGAGACTAGGTAAAAAGGGTAGGCTTATTTTACCAGGCATGTTGGCTATAATAGGTTCATGGGAGTTCCTATGACGAATGCTTACAGGAAAGTAATCTTTCCACTGAAGCTCAAGCTATTACTTGTGATGATCGTATTGATTACGGCTTCGCTCGCTGTTTTCGTCTCTATCGCTCTCAAAACTTTTAAAGAAGATAAAACGGCCTACCTCTTTGAATCACTCACCTACAAAGCGGAAGCTTTGAGAATGAAAATTGGTGATTCAATCCCCGATGAATCAGCACTGAAAAAGTTACTGCCATCAAAAACTCAGTTCGAATATTTTTTTGTTCTTCCGAAAACTGGTCATATCAGTGTGGTTAATGAAGTGCCTCGAACTCTCGATCCTGCAGAGGAAAAACTTTTTTTAAAAATGCTCGATGAGAATCTAGTTCAAGGAGCAAGTACGATTGAGGTGAAAGGCACAGCATGGCTTTACGCTTGGGAATATGATCGAAAATTGAATCTCGTGTCAGTCGTGAGAATTAAGCAAGACGATGCTTTTCAAGTCACCCGCTATATTGTGAATAAGTCCCTAACCTACGGGATATTCATTTTAGGTATTGCGATGGTTCTTTCGGTCCTTCTTGCGAGACCACTCACCGCGCAGCTCGAAAAATTATTTGGGACGACACAGGAAATCGCGAAAGGTAATTTTTCCATTCGCACTCAAGTAAGCGGACGTGATGAAGTCGGTGCACTTGCCGATTCAGTCAATGACATGGCCGGAAAAATTGAAGTTTACATTCAGGAGATGCGGGAAAAAGCGCGACTTGAAAATGAAGTCGCAGTGGCCCAGCTCGTGCAATCGTCATTTTTCCCTCAGGAATCGGGTATTCTTGAAAACAAAATTGAAATCAAAGGTCATTTCGAGCCCGCGACTGAATGTGGCGGAGACTGGTGGGGAGTTTCATCCCACGGTGATTGGCGAGTTTTATTTATTGCCGATGCCACCGGACACGGAGTTCCCGCTGCGCTTCTCACGGCGACCATCAACTGCTGCAAAACGAGTCTCGATTATATTCTTGAATTAAAGCCCGACTTTCTTTCGATGCCGGATGAGATTTTGAGGTTTATGAACCAAGCAGTGTGCGGAGCTGGAAAAGAAATCCAAGTGACCTGTTTCGTTGCCAGCCTGAACGTAACAACTGGAAAGCTCATTTACGCCAATGCGTCTCATACTCCCCCATTATATTTTAATTCTCTAAAGAATTTACTCGTAAAAGACGACTTTTTACCTCTGATAGAAGCTAATGGTCCGAGACTAGGTCAAAACCCTGAAGGCCGATACGAGTCCAGCACACTTGCCCTAAGCCCTCATGATACAATCTTCTTTTATACAGACGGGCTTACAGAAGGCGAAAACGTGGATGGCACACGCTGGGGTGAGCGCAGGCTCATTAAGGCGCTTGTCCAGCACGGCCGTGAGTCTGCTGACAACGTTTTGAACGGAGTCCTCTCTGAGTTCAAGGCCTTCTCACCCGAGAGACCGAAAGATGATCTCACTGCTGTTCTCCTGAAGGTTCGCGCATGAATAACGATGTGGCAGTCTTTTTAAAATCAAAAACAGTTTTCGATGAGCTTAAAAGAGAAGCCGAGAAGAAAGATTTTACCCTCCACTTAAATCCTGATATCGGAAAATTTCGTAAAGATCATATTGTCATTTGTGACATCGAGAGCCTAGAGAAAGAGGAAGACCTCAAAGACATTAAGAAAGATCACCTCTACGTCCTGTCCGATCATAACAACGAAGAGAACATAAATTATATCCAGAAATATCATCTCCAACATGTTGTCGGACACAATGCAGAGACCTACGCTAATGAATTGGTCTCCCACCTAGCAAAAAGTCTGGAAGGAAAGATTTGGGGTTTTGACCACTATCTTAAAGAAGATGCCGTCAGTAAAGTCATCAGCCTTTCAGATTCAAAACACACAAATGAGATGGTCAAAGAGGCGCTTTCCCATTTTGATTTCAAAGATTATTTCAACTCACCGATGGAATACATTCAGGTAATGGCAAATGAGCTCATCTCGAACTCACTCTACAAAGGCCCAAATAGAAGACGTGAATCACAGGGAATAACTAAGCCAGATCGTAAGATACCTGTTTATCTAAAAGGTGCTGATCTCATTCAGGCGACTGTAGCGATGGACAGTCAAGGTGTAGCGCTCTCGGTCCAGGACTCATTTGGTGGTCTTTCATACGATGTACTCGTTCAGTCTCTCAAGAGAAGTTTCGACGAGAAAACTCCTTTGGAAAAAAAAGACGGTGCGGGGCTTGGGCTCTATCTGACGTTCCTTCATTCAAATCAATTTATCGTTAACTATAGGGAAAATTTCCGGACTGAGGTTATCTGTATCATTGAGCGAAATAAGCGTTACAAGAATTATAAAGAACGAATCAGATCGTTCCATTTTTTCCAAGAGGTTTCAGGTGAAAAGACTCGCGATAAATAAACAGATCCTACAGGATGAGTTGCACGTTGAACTCATTGGGTCTATTGATGAGGATTCTGATTTTAAAGAGGTGCAGGGGCTGGCCCAAAAATCTATTTCTTTTGATTTTAAAGAAGTAAACATGATCAATTCCTGTGGGATTCGCGAATGGATTAAATTCATTGAAAGCATGCCTGAGAAGTCGACGATCACTTATAATAACTGTCCCCAAATTATTATTGAGCAGATCAATATGGTTCATGGATTTTTCCGGAAGGGTGCCACGATAGGTTCCTTTTACGCCCCCTACTTTTGCGAATCTTGTCAGAAAGAGTCTAAAGAGCATCTGAAAGCAATTGATGTGAAAAATCGAAAAGCCCCTAAGATCGAGTGCCCAAAGTGTGGCTCCGAGATGGATTTCGATGCGATCGAATCGCAGTATTTTAGTTTTCTAGGAAAGGTTTGAGGTTTCCATGAGTTCTCGTTTTGAATCTTTTGACCACCTATTTGATCCTGTTCTGATTTTAAATCAGAAGCATGAAATCGTTTATTTTAATAATCAAGTTCCCACATTCATGAAGTTGCCTCCTCGGATTCTTAAAAGTAAGTCCAAAATTATTCAGCTTTGTGACACTGCGGATATGGACCTTCAGGAATGGGTGAATAAAGCTCTTCTCTCTTTTGATGTCATGACGTCACCTGAAATTCGGATGCACCTCCCTCATGATCCGGAAACTGAGTACAATGTCATTCTCAAAGTGATTCCTCTCCAAAGCGATGAAGGCGTGAGCTACGCGATTGTCTTCCACGACAAGACTGTCGAGATCAACCTTCACAATAAATATCGTGACCAGCTTGATGAACTCAAAAAAACTCACAGCCAAATTCTTCAGGCCGACAAGCTCAATACTCTTGGTGAGCTGACCGCCAATATTTCCCACGAGATCAATAATCCACTGACCATCGCTGCTGGACACTCCGAACTCATCCGCGACTGTCTTATTTCTCGAGCACCAGAAAAGAAGCTCAAACATATCGAGGAAGCGAACTCCACGGTCATTGAATCACTTGAACGGGTAAGTCAGATTATTAAAAACATGAAAGACTTTCTCCATAAGTCAGAAGATGAAAAAGAGTATTGTGATTTAGATACGCTCGTGGACGCGGCCATTGAATGGATTCTTCCGACGGCGAAGAAATCAGGTATCGAAATAAAAAAAATTCACAAGGG
>CANETG010000247.1 GCA_947440875.1 Bacteriovoracaceae bacterium | reverse complement strand
GCTAAGACCAGAAATTCGTTAGTTGATCTGCAGCTCGATAATTCGTGGTTCGAGTAGTTGAGTGTTCTGCGTGGATTGGCCGGCCGGTGGTGTCGCCGGAGGAGTGGTCGGCGGTTGTCCTGGAGGAGGTTTTGCTGCTGGAGCCTGTTCCTGCTTCGGAAGAATCACAGTGGCGACGAGAGTGTAGGTCGAGCGATTAGAAATTCCCTCAGAGATTATTTTAAACAAATTAGGATTGGAGCCGAAGGTTATCCCTTTCTTTTGAAACATTTCTACTCGAGCATTGAATTCGGTATCTGAAATTCGACGTTCTTGCTCGACGAAGTATTTTTTAAGATCTCCTACGGAATTAAAGAATTTAGGATTCACAGGATCATCCCGGTACACAAAAAATTCTTTGAGATCATCATCCGTGAGATTAGGAATCAGGATGCGAAGAAAATTGGCAGTAATTTTATTGAGATCGATCTGGGTCGAGGGATAAACACTGAATTCATTCTGGATGAGCTCGATCAGTTGATCGTCCCAACCAGGGACAGCGTAAATTTCAGAAGTCGAAGTCATCGGACCAAACTTCGGAGTAAGTGGCGTCTTCTGGAAGGCTTGCTCTGCTTCACCAAAATTAGGATCGCGGTTCGAAGTCCCGAAGTCTGACATATAAAACTTGAGGTTCGTAAAAAGATCCTGATAGTTAATACTTCCGTAGCGGTCATTGAAAGCGTCATCTTTTTCTTTCTTTTCATCGACTAATCTTTTCATCGTGATGAAGAGGGCCTGATCGACAGAGAAATCGGTCTGAGTCGCCAGATCCTTCGTTGCAGCGGCTTCATACTCGTCAGTGTCAGTCTCTTCGGTCGCCGCCTGAAGGGCAATCTTTTGCATGTCTATCCGAAGCATATTGAGATTTAACCGATTCGAAATATTTTGCACTGTCACACGCATCTCGCCGTCGATGATACTTTCTTTGGTGAACTTATCGACAGTATCTCTGAACGCTCGTGCCGAACCTTCAACTGTGGGAATTGGATAAAAATACGGAACTTCCCCAAGTTGGTTGAGGAGCTGAGCAGGAACAGTTTGTGAGAGATTTTTACTCTGGACAGTATTATAGGCCTCTTTATAAAGACGAAGGCGAGTGATGGCCATTTGTAGTCCAGACTCGGCCAAAAGTTTTGCCTGGGAACGATCAAGAATGTTGGTTGCTTTTAAACGTGAGATTTTGGAATCAAAAGTAAAGTCGCCGTAAATCGCCATGAGAATGATGATCGAGGTCATGATCATCATGAGAGCAATACCGTGCTGATTGGAAAGAATTTTTTTCATTCGTCTTCCTCGTTCGGTGTTGCCACAGGAGGCTGACCATTTGCTCCAGGCGTGGGAACTGCGGGAGCATCCTGTGGGATAACCATCGGCCAGTGATTGCGGTAGATTCTTTCGGCCGAGCGTTTAATTCCTTGGGAGTCATACCACGTAATAAAAATTTTCACTCCGCGAATAACGGATTCACCATTTTGAATCGTCCGGAGACTTGTTTCCCATTTTTTTCGCTGATAATCCCAGAATGAAAACTCGAGGCTTTCAACGTGCTCGAGAAGAACGGCACCTTTGAGATTTTCAACATCAATCCGTTTCGTTCCCCACGGGTCATTAGGGTCAAACCACCGAGTGAGATTTTTCAGAGATTTTGGTATTTCCGCTTTCTGCTCGTCCTGTTCCTTCACCTGATCAAGAGTCATGTCAGTTAACCCGTATCTTACCCAAGCAAAACTCGATTGGCGGACATTTTCTGTCTTTCTCCGGTTAGAAGCCGTGAGGAACTCAAAAACATTTTTTTCCGGAGCATAGAAACGGGGAATCGGAAGACCTTCTTTGGAGAGGGCACTAAAGTGTTCGTTCTGTTGCATGCGTTCGGCGATTTGCTCGTAATACATTTGAAGCTGCGGATTGGGCTGAGCGGATACCCCTCCAGGTGCCTGCAAAGGGACAGCATCGGGCTGACCATCACCATCGTTATCTACCGCTGCCGCCGGAGAAGCTTGCGAAAGATTCATGACGGTCGAAAAATAGAGGGGAGAGTAGATCTGTGAGAAGTCCCAGTCAAAACGCGAGAGTGCTGACTCGACAGCGAGATTATTTTTGTTGAGTTCAATCGTCCGATCTTTCGTCCCGATGGCATTATCAGTGATAGAGATGACACCGATCGTGATGAAAGCAAGAAGTGTTATGGCAATGAGGATTTCGAGGAGCGTGAATCCGGCGTTGTTCTTACATCCCCACATTGATCTGCACCTTTTCATTGTGGTTAGTGAGATACGTAGAGAGTGACCAGGAATACTTCGTTTCTTTGTTTGTGACCGTCACGCGCGCTTGCCAGAGAATCTTTTCAATATTTTTCCGAAGTTCCTCAAAGACTAGTTTTTCAATGCCGGCGTTGTTTTGATTTCGAGCGCCGCCTTCTTCGTTGTAATAATTTCCATCGTACGCTTCCGAAGCTTCTTCCGAAGCGCCGCCCTTGGATCCAAGAAGGGCACCAAAATCAGGGATCGTGAGTTTTTTTATTTCAAGTGTGTACTCGTACCCAGAGAAAGCGGATTCAGGAAAAGTCTTCGTCTCTTTGAGCCCGCTCGAACTCAAATTTTCAAACTTAGGAGGATCGAGATAGAGCTCGTTGATTTTTCTTTCGCAAAGAGACTGGAGGAGAAGTTGTTCTTCGGACAGGACTGAGTCGTTGACGTTGTAACCCGTCGACGTGAGAAACGCTGTGACGAAGAGGCTAAATAAAACAAACGCAATCATCACTTCAAGGAGTGAGAAGCCTCGCTCAGAAATCCGACTCATTTGCCGTTCCACTCTTTGTATACCTCGTCCATTCTAGTTTGGAGCACATCCTCTAGTTTCGCAACCCGCTTGGTATCTAGGATCTCGTAAGTGGCATTCGTTTCAGAAAGAAAAGGTTGAATCTCTAGCCAGGCCATTTCCTCGGTGGTGGAGAAGAAAATGATTCCTGCATCTTTCTCCCCAGTGGGATAAAAATAAATACTCGCTTCTCCGCCCGCGAGCAGTCGCTTTTGAGAAGAACTTGCGACCCCCAAGATTGTGACCTCTTCCGAGAGCTCAACTTTGACGTCGTCAAATTCTTCGACCTTCGTGAACTGCTTATCAATAAAGGAGAGCTTATCTTTTTCAGCTTTTTCTTCGGCGAGTGACTTCACCGTTTTTTCTGGCATATCGGGAAGGGGCATGTTCCCCGATGGCCCATACTCAACGGTATATTCCACAGGTGTTTTTTCAAGAGAGATCCGCAAGCGAACGACTGAATTTCGAAGAATGGATTCATTGGCCGCGAACTGGAGAGAGCGGTTGAGGCTTTCAACTGTTGACACCAGATCTCGGTGCGCCTTTACGGTGTCGCTCGTAGGAAAAGCGAGGAAGATCATCGCAATCAATAGAAGAGCAATAAGGACTTCAAGTAAAGTGAAGCCCTTGTTGTTCAGAGTTTTTTTATATGTCTTTAAGGGAGATATCCGCATCGGCACCTTCGCCGCCCTCAGCGCCATCAGCACCAAAGGTCTTGATGTCGAAGGTTTTTCCATCGGACTCATAGATGAAATCAAAGTCCCACGGATCCTTTGGTAGTTTACCACCATCAATGTATCCACCAGCTGCATATTTTCTGCATTCGCGGCCACCGGTTGGTTTATCGAGGAGTGCCTCTAAACCCTGATCCGAGGTCGGATAGTAGGCGCAATCACGACGAAATTCTTTCACCCGATCGGCCAGTGACTTCATTTGAATTTTCGCGGCTTGAATCTGACCTTTCTCGAGGTTTTCATAAACTTTACCAGCAACGAAAGTACCGGCGATACCCATGAGAGTAAGGGCGATTAGGATTTCAATTAAGCTCATCCCTTCCTGAGATCCGATCGTTATTTTTTTCATATCATTCAACATAGATGCTCCTTACTTAACTTGATTCAAATCCATCATCGGGATAACAACGGCGAAGACAATGAAGCCCACTGCACCACCGAGACAAATCATCATGATGGGTTCGAGAACTGAGGTGAGTCCACCGATTCTAGATTGTACTTGATCCTCGTAATTTTCTGAAATGATTTTTAGCATAGGTTCAAGCTCTCCCGAGCGCTCTCCCAGGCGAATCATGTGAGTAACAAGGGGAGGAAAATAACCACTCTGAATCAAAGGCTGAGTGAGCGAAGCACCTTCCGAAACGCTGACGCGAGCTTTCTCAACAGCATCGGCCATGTGGACATTCGAAATTAGATTTTTCACAATCGTCATGGCCGTAAGGATAGGAACGCCGGATTGCATCAGAGTCCCCAAGGTTGAGCAGAAACGACTGACATTGATCATTTTGATGAGAATTCCTACGATCGGAAGCCGAAGAATTGCCCTG
>CANETG010000246.1 GCA_947440875.1 Bacteriovoracaceae bacterium | reverse complement strand
TGAATTAATTTTTGCAGAAGAAAGACGATTGGCCAAACAATTTAAATGACATGCGGCCGTACAAACGGCCGCATGTTTAGATCTAACTCTTTATTGGGCAGTTACGATTTTGAAGGATTTTTCTATTCAGATATCAGGTGCTTAGGCGAAGAAGTCAATTGACGAAGAAGTCTCCTTTCCCTATCATCGAAGCTCTTCATGGCTCCCTGACGGAATGGTAGACGTAGCGGATTCAAAATCCGCCGCTCGCAAGGGTGTCCGAGTTCGAGTCTCGGGGGAGCCACCACTTGTCAAGCTGGTCGAAAACTCGACAAGAGAATTGTTACGATAGGAAAATATTTGTATTCTATCAAATCCCCTTTAGGGCATTGGCATAGAAAGACCACATATAAGTACTATCTCCATCCTAGGCAGGCGCCACTTTAGATAAGCATCCAATTCTTTTCTTTAGATCAGTCCTAGAGAAAAACCCCTCAAATAGATTATTCAACTCATTTGGAAACGATACTTTTAAATTTGAAAAATATGAGGGGTCTTATTCAATTGATAAATAAGATGCACGCTCCTTTATCCATCCTGCTTGAGAGATGCAATGTAGTCATGGAGTGCAAAAAGTTTGTGACTCGTTCGTGAAGTCCTGTAAACATCAACTAAATCAGAAACTTCCTGAACAGTATTTAGTACTGCTCTAACTCCTCCAAAATCCTGCATAGTCGAGAGTCGCATCGTTTATAGAGTCTGCTCCCCCTTCTCTAAAATTTTTTTTCCGTCATCCGATACGTTCCTCATGCGCTTGATTCTTTCACTCCTCCTTTCTGTCATCTCTCTTTCATGCTCAAGAACACCCGTGCGGGATCCGTCTACAAGAAGTATCGAGATTAATGAACAGGACTTAGTCATATCCTCGCGGTTTTTGAAGATGGAATATCCCTACCTCATTTATCGCCCTATTATTCCGTCTGATGAACCACTTCCCGTTGTGTATTTCCTGCATGGCCGTGGAGGCTCAAGAAAAATACTCAGAGACTTGGGTGGTGTAAAACTCGTGAAAGATTATCTCGAGCAGGGTGGAAAACCATTCGTCCTGGTGGCCTTGAGCGGAACATTTAATGGCAAGGATACTTACTGGGTTGATGATGTGAGATCAGGTGGGCTTAAGATTAAAACGGCTCTCTTAAATGAAATTATTCCGGAGATTGAAAAGCGCCATAAGATCGGAGGCCGATCACAAAAAAGAATGATCGCTGGTGTTTCGATGGGCTCTCACGGAGCCTTTCAGCTTTCGCTAAATTCATCAAGGATGTTCAGGTGCACGGCAGGTCATAGTCTGGTCATCCGTAACTTCAAAAGTATGAGTACTGAGTTTCCCGGACTCTTTGGAAATGAACGAGAGTTCTCAAAGCGTGATCCCCTCTCACTTCTCAAAAAATACATGTTCGGTTTCAAGCCTTCGATGAAGAAGATCTGGATCGACAT
This sequence comes from Bacteriovoracaceae bacterium, assembly GCA_947440875.1. Lineage (GTDB taxonomy): Bacteria > Bdellovibrionota > Bacteriovoracia > Bacteriovoracales > Bacteriovoracaceae > Peredibacter. The sequence goes on along the minus strand of CANETG010000246.1, from coordinate 2,971 downwards.
CGGCGGGAAAGATGATAAGAATTTTATCCGCTGGGCCCAGGAGTTAAAGTCTGAACTCATCCGCCTCGGTTACACGGAGACCAACGGCGACATGCTTGATATTGGTGAGGACTATCCTGAAGGCAGACATGACGCTTCTTACTTGCTGACCAGGTTCCCGCAGTATCTTGAATGGTATGGCAGATGTTTCTAGCAATACCAATGTTAGGAGAAGTGAAAGCTAAAATGTCCTTAAATGGTTTCGATGAACCAGTGAGATAGATTTCATTGGCCACCAAAAATACAAAACCCAGGAAATCTTGGGGTGAGACTTTCTGATATTAGGGGCTCATTCCACGAGGTAAACCGCAGGAAATAAAAGATGATTATTTACGCAAAGCCTTCATCAATTCCAGGGAGTTTTTATGATGCATTTTATGGGGATTAAATTTAGACGTGGTCGAAAACTCTCGAATAAGATTGTTATTAGCTTCCGTTAGGATAACGCACTTCATGTCCCACTCCGAAAACTCTCTGCGAATCGCATCTTCCATGCTGAGAATGACTACTGACTCGTGACGAGGGTCCTGAGAAATTCGGTGATAGGTCTTACTGACCTCTTCGCGATCTCCTTCAAGGCACTGAAGAAAAAAATCATCTCCGAAAACTAAAATTCCGGTGAGCTCGGAGATTTTATTATTCTTCTGGGAAGAATGATTAATTCTTGAAAGCTCTTTGGTATCAAACTTGCTTTCACAAAAACGACTCGCATAGATTAGTCTTACAAGGTTCATTCTCTTCATCCAGAAATATGTTTTACGGTCTTCTGATTTTTCGGATAATAACTTAATTTCTTGAGGTGTTTATCCGGTCCATGACGATGGTCAAAGGATAATAAATAATTCCAACGATAATACTTGAGGGACCACCAACCAGCATGAGCCAGGAGAACGGTTTGATGAACCAAGTGTGAAAGTTATCTTCAAGAATAACCGTTGGATCAAGAAAAATACCTTGATAAAGAAAATTGATGAAAGTTCCAGTAAGGATTCCGGAAACGAAAATGAGAAAAGGGTTAAAAATGATTTTAGAAAAAATTTTTGCTGAATAGGGCCGACGGGAAACATAGTCCGCGGTCCAAAAAGTCACTCCCGTCGCCGCAATGATGGTGAGAATAAATCCACCGAGAAAAGGAGACCATTGCACATCCTTAATGCTCCGGAGTCCCGTGATTCCGAGTGCCACAACAATCTCTGAGACAAGTCCAAAAAACGCCAGTCCCGCGTAGTATTTTTTCATACAGAAATTATAGATTCTGTTAGTCTGATACTTCTATGTATTTTCTCTGGATCATCCTAATTCTTTTGCCATCTGCCCATGCCCAAGGCTCTAAAGATATTTGCGAAATTCTCGATCTACCCAATTGCTCTGGTGTTTCTGGACAGAACCGCCGCACCAGTAACTATTCTCTTCCAAGTCCGGCGACTGCCGCAAATCTTAATCCTGCCAATGTTAGTATAGACCGAGGAATTGGTGGCGAAGTTCTCTTCCAAACGAATAATCCCGTTGGCTTCAATCTCGTCGGTGGTTCCGGTCGATTCGGGGGGGCACTCATAAGTCCCACTTTAGAGAACAGTTTTTTTGGCGTGAGAGTCCCGGAGCTGGAAGAAAATTTCTTGGAAAGGAATCAAGGTAAAAAAAGATTTGATTCGAAGAAATTAAACTTCGCCTTGGCAGGGGGAATTACTCGGCAAAAAAACTACGGACTCGATTTCGGTCTTTTATTTAAGAGGCATTCTGAAATCAAAAAAGTGAGAACCGGTTTAGGATTGGCCGGGCGTGTCTCAATTTTTAATTTCGGCGCTTCCTATTACAAAGATGACTTCTGGCTCGACCTGAAAAACACCAAAATAGCCGGGACAAATACTCCCTACAGCACCATCTATGGAAAAAACAGTTACGATGAAAGTTTCCAAGTGAGAACATATTCCGCTGGGCTCAAGTTCTGGAATCTTTCAATCGACATGGGAAAGATCCTTGCTGACAAGTACCAATTCGATGATCAAAAAGTGGACATCACTATTTATTCGGCTTCACTGGCGTGGAGAAACTGGTTATTCAATTACGGGATGCGGACAGAGGATTCACTCGCACCAAAGTTTGAGGACGATGCACTGATTCCGGCGAAAATTAAAAAAGCGACTTACGCAGGTGTGCAGTATTCTTGGTGGCGACCGCTCGTTGTGGGAGTCCATTACAACTACTTTCTCTTAAACGAAGTGTCCGCCACCATGACGGTTTTTTACAGGTAATCAGAAATAAAAAATCCCTTCTCTGTCACGCGGAATCTCTTCTTCGGGACTTCCTGAAAGACGAAACTTTCCTTATCCACAACTTTGTTCACTTTATATTTCGAGAACGGTTCAATCGAATAAATGTAGCCTTTATCATCGATGGAATATAATTTCTCGTTCTCGCCTTTGGACGCAAAAGAAATGAGATGAATTCTTCCTTCCCCGAAAAGATTGACCTTATTGACTTTCTCTTTTTCTATCATCTCATTGACCATGAAGACGGGAATTTGCTGGCCGTCCTTACGTAAGTAAACCTTGTCATCAATAATGACAACTTTGGCGAACGCGGTGGACTTCAGAACGATGAGGAGAGAGATTAAAGTCAGCGCTGATTTCATACTTTTGTCCTGAGTTAATGTTGATTCATATCCTTCAGGAAAGATTTCTGCCATAAGCGCTGACACTAGGCCTCTAAAATTTGCCTTAAGACTAATATTGTTCGCAGTGAACTGATGATGATTCCATAGGAAGAAGCCTCGGTCCCTTGCAAGGTTTCTTCTTTTTAGGCCACAATCACTTGCCTTGAGAATGGGTAGGAACGGTTCAGGAACGATTTTTCTTTCTCATCGAGACGAATCTGACTTTTCTTTTTCCGGATTGAAAAAATATCTTGGAAATTTAAGATTTTCTTTGTTACT